>NZ_JALKAK010000012.1:0-117177 GCF_023015645.1 Pseudohalocynthiibacter sp. F2068 | reverse complement strand
AGACCACATCACGCATTGAACATGCGCCCGCCAGTGCTTGAAACCTTATTAGAGAAAACGAAAATTACTGGTACTGAAATTGGGGGCTAGACAATTTTCTTCGGTTGGTTTGTGTGATGATGCGCCTGTCCCGTTTTGCGCCAGTGTTTCTTCTGAAAAGACACTGTCACCGCTGAAAGCACCATCACCCCCACCGGAAATCCGGTTCACTGGAATGGTGGGGCTAAAGTAATCAGCAAGCCCCTTGCGTTGTTGTTCAGTCGTTGCGTTCAGCAGCCACATAAGCATGAAGAAGGCCATCATGGCCGTTACAAAATCTGCGTAAGCAACCTTCCAGGCCCCCCCATGGTGGCCGGTGCTTACAACAATCTTCTTCCGCTTTATGATGACTGGCGCGTTTGGCATCGCGCTCATCCCACCACCTCTTTTCTCACCCGTGTTTAGGGGTAACAGAGAGGCATGAATGCAATCTTAATCTGGAAAACTGTTCGTACAAATGATGCGAAAACCTGCCGCTTAAGGCCCCATGTGGCTTTCGCCGCGGGCCTTTGACAACGCAATTTGTTTTTGCCGCTCGCGAAAACGTTCGCGCTGACTTTCAGTTTGCTCGTCAACACAAAGATGGCAGCTTACGCCCTCCTCATACTCGGGACGAGCCTTGTCTTCGGGCAAGATTGGCCGACGGCAGGCAAAGCACAACTCGTGCGGTCCCTCCACCAAACCGTGGCCCACTGACACCCGCTGATCAAAAACGAAACATTCACCATTCCATGTGCTGTCGTCTGCCGGGACGTCCTCGAGGTATTTGAGTATGCCGCCTTTCAGGTGAAAGACGTCTTCCACACCCTGACCAATCAAGTAATTAGTTGATTTTTCGCAACGTATACCGCCAGTGCAGAACATCGCGACGCGTTTGTTGTGAAAACGGTCTTTGTTTTCCTGCCACCAATCCGGAAACTCGCCAAAGCTTTTGGTCAGCGGGTCAATTGCACCCTCAAAGGTACCAATCGCCACCTCGTAATCATTGCGTGTATCAATGATGACAACATCATCCTGGCGGATCAGGTCGTTCCAGTCTTTTGGCGCAACATAGTTTCCAACAGCTGCCAGCGGGTCCACATCAGGCTGGCCCATGGTCACGATCTCGCGCTTCAGGCGAACTTTCATGCGGTTGAATGGCATCGTTGAAGCGGGGCTTTCCTTGTGCTCCAGATCGGAACAACCGGGCAGGGTGCGAATATGCGCCAGCATGGCATCCAGACCTTCGCGGCTTCCGGCTACTGTGCCATTGATGCCTTCGCGTGCCAGCAATAAGGACCCTTTGTTGCCATACGTGTCGCAAAGCGCCTGCAAGGGTTTTTGGATGGCGGCGATGTCGTCGAACCGGGTGAAATGATATAGAGCAGCTACGATAATCATGGCCGTCATTTATTCCTGTCTGCGCGTCTATGCAAGAGTGCAGCATTGACGCAGGGCCGGGTGCTGAATAGGCAAGGTACAGGCACAGAAGGAGCATCTGAATGAGACCTGCAAACGAAGCCCTGATTGTCATAGATGTGCAAAATGATTTCTGCCCCGGTGGTGCCCTTGCCGTTGCGGGGGGTGATGAAATCGTGCCGCTGATAAACGGGATGCTGCGTGACTTTCACGTGCGCGTTTTCACGCAAGACTGGCACCCGGCTGGGCATTCATCCTTTGCGTCCAGTCATACTGGCAAATCGCCGTTTGAGATGACAGAGATGCCTTATGGCCCACAGGTGCTTTGGCCGGATCATTGTGTTCAGGGGTCTACAGGGGCGGCGTTTCATTCAGCGCTTGAAACGGACCCAGCGAATATGATCATCCGCAAGGGGTTCCGTCCTGAAATAGACAGCTATTCCGCCTTTTTCGAAAATGACCATAAAACACCAACCGGGCTGGAAGGGTATCTTCGCACGCGCGGTGTTACGACGCTTACGATGGTTGGCCTCGCCACTGATTTTTGTGTGAATTTTTCCGCTGTTGATGCGGCCAATCTTGGATTTGACGTTTCTGTTGTCACCCCGGCCTGTCGCGCGATCGATCTTGATGGATCACTTGATGCGGCCATTAAAGGTATGAAGGCTGTAGGCGTTGAGCTTGTTGACTGATCAGATCGCGCCCATTGTCTCTTATGAAAAATGCTACACCTGCGCCGTTCGATGGCGTATCAACGCCGTTGGCACAGGAGTCTGGTAATGGTTGATATCGCAACCCGGGTTTATAACCACAAATGGAAGATCGACCCAATCGTCCGGTCGTTGATCGATACCGATTTTTACAAACTTCTGATGTGCCAGTCGGTGTTTCGCAACAAGCCTGACACGAATGTTACCTTTTCACTGATCAACCGCTCCACGCATATCCCGCTTGCAGATTTGATTGACGAAGGCGAACTACGCGAACAGCTAGATCACATTCGCACCCTGTCCTTGTCGCGCGGGGAAAGCACCTGGTTGCGCGGCAACATGTTCTACGGCAAACGCCAGATGTTCCGCTCGGATTTTATGGAATGGTTCGAACAGTTGCGCCTGCCCGCCTACCACCTTGAACGCCGGAATGACCAATATGAACTGACGTTTGAGGGCAGCTGGCCAGAGGCCATGCTTTGGGAAATTCCCGCTCTGTCCGTGCTGATGGAGCTGCGCAGCCGCGCGGTGTTGAAAGGCATGGGCCGGTTTGAGCTACAGGTGCTTTACGCCCGTGCAATGACCAAGGTCTGGGAAAAGGTTGAACGCCTGCGCGATGTAGACTCGCTCAAAATCGCCGATTTTGGCACCCGCCGCCGCCACAGCTTTCTGTGGCAGGACTGGTGTGTGCAGGCAATGCTGGAAGGGCTGGGCGACAGCTTTGTCGGCACCTCAAACTGCCTGATCGCCATGCACCGCGAGGTAGAGGCGATCGGCACCAACGCGCATGAACTCCCGATGGTGTATTCTGCATTGGCGGACAGTGACGAAGAACTCGCACAGGCCCCCTATCAGGTGCTTGCCGACTGGCAGGATGAACATGACGGTAACCTGCAGGTCATTCTGCCTGACACCTACGGAACAGAAGGCTTCCTGAACGACGCACCAGAATGGCTGAACCAGTGGACAGGCATCCGGATCGATTCAGGCGACCCTGCGACAGGTGCAGAAATTGTGATTAACTGGTGGAAAAGTCGCGGTGAAGACCCGCGCGAAAAGCTGGTGATTTTTTCTGATGGGCTGGATGTTGAAAAGATACTGGAACTGAACACGCAATTCGAAGGCCGGGTAAAGATAGCATTTGGCTGGGGCACATTGCTGACCAATGACTTTCGTGGCCTTGTGCCCAACGACGCCCTCGCACCATTCTCGCTGGTCTGCAAAGCCATCTCGGCCAACGGACGCCCAACCGTCAAACTGTCAGACAACCCAAACAAAGCAATGGGTCCGGCGGATGAGATTGCCCGGTATAAACGTGTGTTTGGGGTAGGGGAGCAGGAGGCGGTGGAAGTGGTGGTTTAGCCATTCTCTATGTTATAAGGGTTGTCTATTAAGGCCTGTCTTTCAGCGACGGTATAGTCTGTTTCTCGGCGACCAATTCGGGGCTTGCAGACATTCTCATACCAATCAAAAACTTTTCCAGATTTGTCGCGTCTTTTACCTTTCTCGAATATGTCACGATATCTTCTTGGTGAAATTCCGGAGAAGTGCTCAAGTTGAAGGGAATCTGTATCTTTCTGGCTCGTCGCAATTGCATCGCCATATAATAGTTCCGTTCTGCTTTTGGGGTAGGGTTCAATGAACACGATACGTTTTATGCCTGCGGCGATAATATGTTTCGCACAATTGTGACATGGGAACGTCGTAACGTATAGAATTGCGTTTTTCACGCCGCGCCCAAGTCTTGCCGCGTCTGTTATTGCATTCATTTCGGCGTGAACCATTCGACCATATTCAGTAATACTTCCAATTAGTGAGTCGTTTATCGCATCGCGGATTTTGCTTTTAGATAGAATTTTTTCTGGCGTCTTTTTTTTCGAATAACGTTTTTTTCTTTCAGAACTCTCAGAAAATCAAAAATAATTCTATTTGTTTCTTCTTTGTTAGCTTCTGCTTTTTTATCGACATCGCGTGCTTTGTTTTCATCTTCGTCCCAGTAATTTCCACCGGAGGGTTTGGGAACTTCGTTACAACCGATTGTAATAAGGTCCCCATCTTTTGAAATAATTGCAGCGCCAACTTGGCGAGACAGATCGACGGATCTTAACGATGCAGCTTTAGCGAGATAACTACCAAATTCGTCTCGTGTAGGCGCAATGCTAGTTTGGCCAAACAGAGCTCGTATGAAGCGACGGCATGTATTGGAAATTGTATCTTGCGTTGAAGCATCAATAAAAACATCTCCAAACTGAAAAATTACTCCAAGTTTTTGGCCGAAAATCAACTTGTTTCCGTTACCGTCCTCGTCTTCATTTTCGTCTCTTTTTATTAACTTTCTGGCATGCTCATCACAAGCATCGTTATCCAGATTCGGCAGCTCAACTCTGGTCCTTTGAGATATATTCGCATGCCGTTTGGATTTCTCTTGAGTGATCGACACCTGAATAAATTGCTTTCCATATACTCTTTCCAAAAGTTCAATTTCTTCTGGTCTTTTGAGTTGCCTGACTATGTAAGCTGTTTTGGTCGCAGGAAAGTCGCTTAGTTCAATAAGTTCGTTCGCACCTTCGACAGCTGGTATTTTGGTACCGCGTGTGGAATGCTCTTGATTTCTAGAATGTCTAATTCTTCGAATTGCTTCAACCGCAAGTATACCTTTTTGACCAAATAGCTCTCGCACTTCATTTCCAGCATCAATCTTTTTCTCAAGAGTATTGAGTATCGGTCTTTCATTTTTCTTTATTGCTAACAAGTCGGCAATCGACTCGCTCAAACTAATTAGATGAGGTGAATAATCTACCTCCTTTAGAGCGTTAGCTAGTGCTTGCTCAACCTCGTGAATGTCGCATCCAATCGGGCCAACCAAACCGAATACTAGCTCAGGAAAATTATGTGGGTCGGACATATGGTTTTTTAAATCCTCTTTAGGAGTTGGTGAGTTTCTCAACTATATGCTTGATACGATTCACGCCTTGATTCATTGTGAACAAAAAGTTTTGGGAGATATTTATGAGCAAGCTTGCAACCTCAATTGCTAAACCACAAGCAGAAATTCCATCGAAAGAATCTGGTGTAGGGAGATCAGCGGCAGAAATAATAAGTGAAGTTACAAATGAATTTAAGCAGATACAAAAATCTTTGAGTGCGCAATCGCCGTCAACTAGAGCTTATTTGTCAGGAAGGTTCCGCGCCAATTGAAAGCCTAATCACCAGACTGTTAGTTCGGAGAATAGATACTAAACACCGTTCATTGCTCCCCCTCAACCCGTCCCCGCAGCGTCTTCACTTCCCCGCGCACCTTCTTGGCCTTCAGCCGTCGCTTTTTCGACCCTAACGTTGGTCTTGTCGCGATCCGGCGTTTCGGGGCGACCAGTGCTTTTCGCACCAACTCTGTCAGCCGTTCCCGCGCGATTTCGCGGTTGCGGGTCTGGCTGCGGGTGTCTTCGACCCGCAGGATGAGTGCGCCGTCCAGTGTCCAGCGCCGTCCTGCGAGTCGCTTAAGCCGGGTCTTCACGGCAGGTGTCAGATTTGGGCTGCGCGCGGCCTCGAACCGTAGCTCGACCGCTGTCGAGACCTTGTTCACATTCTGCCCGCCGGGGCCGGACGAGCGGGTGAAGCTTTCGCTCAGCTCCCAATCGGCCAGCGTTATGTCATCGTTGATCTGCAACATGGTTCAAAGTCTATCGTCGGTACGTAAAAACGGAAAGAGCCCGCGCGAGCTTCGCACGGGCTCTCCTCGAGAATTGGAGGTGGCAAGCAGGGACCCGGAGGTGCGCCTGTAGCCAGATTGTTAAGTAGAGGGGCTGCCCCCTAAATCGTCCTCTCGCCTGTAACCTTTACCAGTTGCTCCTGTTTCCCAATAATCATTGGCACCTCCTTTCTGGTTGATATTCACAACTAGGAGCGTGGCACATATTTTGTGTTTGTCAAAAGAAATTACGCAGCATTTGCCATCATTTTGCCAACGAGCAGCCTAAAAGGCACCAGTGCGATCAGTGCGATTGTCGTTTTCACAACCCAATCAGCGACGGCAAGCGACACCCAAAGCGGTGCTTCGGCACCCACGCCAAGGAAGGGTACGACGCCACCGGCCCATGCGACAGCTTCGTTCGCCGCGGTTCCAAATACGGTTATTGATCCGGCAAAAGCGATAGAGAAGAACAGGGCCGTGTCGATGGTTGACCCGACCAGTGTGGACGCCAAAGGTGCACGCCACCATGCCCCGTCGCGCAGTCGGTTGAAAATCGCAACATCCAGCAATTGGGCGACCAAAAAGGCAATTGCAGAGCCGATTGCGATACGCAATGCAACGGCAGGCACCAGAACTTCGGGTGCAACTTCGATCATGATTTGCGAGCCAATCAGGGAACAAACAATGCCCGCGATGAAACCGACGAACACAACTTTGCGTGCCGCGTCAGAGCCATAAACGCGGTTCATCACATCAGTCACAAGAAACGAAAGCGGGTATATGAAGGCACCCCACGTCAGCCAGTTGCCAAACAGGAACTGCACAAGGATGTTGGACGCCACAACAATGGCAGCCATGGCGATTACGCCGGGAAGAATTCTGGTCATAAATCTGGTCCGTTTTATCAAGGTAGCGGAGACTTGGCCCTGCAACATGCAGGACGCGGCGCACGTAGCACAGGCTGATGCGCCAGATCAAGGCATTCTTAGCGGGTCACGTGCCTCTCAGTTCGCCGACAACACGCTTCTGCACTGCTGCGGCAGGTCCGCCAAAGTAAGCTCGCGCCGCGCACGAGGCGGTGGTGCATTCGGGTCAACCGGCTGTGGCGGGGGCGGGTTCAGAATGTCATCAACCCATTTTTGTGCCTCTGCGCATCCGTCTCCGGCGGGCGGTGGGTCTTGGTTCGTGCAATTGCGCGCTCCCCTTGGGCATTTCAGGCGCACGTGGAAATGATAGTGATGTCCCCACCATGGCCGGATCTTGCGCAACCACGTCCGGTCACCGGTTTCGTCGTTGCACATCTGAACCTTCGCGCCCGGAAATAGGAAAATCCGGGCGACCGCAGGGTCACTTGCGGCAGCCCGGAGAATGGCGTGATGCGCTGGCGTCCAATCGTTGTTGACATAAGCCCCTTCAGCGCGCCGCATCGAAACAGAAGACAGGTTTTCGCGCTGGCGGCGGCTAAGTGTCAAATTCATCGCTGGCCGCATCCAGATATCTGCATCCAGACCAATCTGATGCGATCTGTGACCAGACAGCATCGGCCCGCCCCGCGGCTGCGACATGTCACCGATGTAGAGCCCATTCCAGCCGAAACTGCGGGCATGACGACTAAGCCGTTCGATGAATGCAACAGTTTCGGGGTGTCCCCAATTGCGGTTCCGGCTAAGCCGCATGGCCTGCCAGGTCGGCCCGGTTTCGGGAAGCTGAACTGCCCCCGCAACGCATCCGCGTGCGTAACTGCCAAGCGGTGCCGCGTGTTGCTCAGACCCGCTTCGCATTGCGCCAAAAAGTTCTTTTGCAGGTTGTTCTGCAGCAGCAGATCCTGCCAAGCAGATGCTCAGAACAAAGGCTGCAACCGCTCGATACATCATGCGCCATGATCTCCTTCTGGTTTGACCCATCTTAGCAAAACCAGTCCTAAAACAAAGAGTGCGATAAGCGGCGATATTCCGAGGCTCTGACTACCGGTTATCGCGGTAACCGTCCCTATCAAAAGAGGCGCAATGAATGACGTTGCCTTACCTGAGAGTGCGTAAAGTCCGAACGCCTCTGTCATGCGGTTGGGATTCGCTTGATAGACCATCATCGTTCGGCTTGCCGATTGCAGAGCCCCACCAGCGGCCCCGATTGCTGCTCCGAGAACATAAAAAGCAATATCTGGCAGTTTTGAGGACGCATCAACCGCGATGCCAAAGACATGAGTGCGCGAAACAAACACCACCAGAACAGCGACGATTGTTAAGGTAACCACGCATAGTTTGATCACCGGTTTTGGGCCATAGGCTGCATCTGCACGACCCCCAATCCATGCAAAGACCGCACCGGTGATAATCGCCAGAATACCGAATATCCCGGTATCAACCGTGCTCCATTCAAGAACCCCTGCCGCGTAAATTCCACCAAAGGTGTAAATCCCGTTCAGCGCATCGCGGTAGAACATGGATGAGCCGAGGTAGGCAAACAGGCTGGGTGAACGGGGAAGCCGTTTGATCGTTTTCCAAAGATCAGACATTGCCCCCGAGGTTCGAGCAACAGATATCCCGGTTTGCTTGGGGTCTTTTACCCAAAGGAAAAACGGAATCATGAAAACAGCAAACCAGATTGCGGCGAGCGGGCCAACAAACCTGGTTCCCTCGCGCGCGGTCGCATCCAGACCGAACAACGGATCAAGCCCTGCCAGCGTTTTGCCGTTCCCTTGTTCTGCAAAAAACAACAGCATTGTGATAAGCGCTAGCAAACCGCCAACGTAGCCAAAGGCCCAGCCGTTGCCAGACAAACGGCCGATCTCTTCACGTGGGCCAAGGTCAGGCAGCATGGAGTTTGTAAAGATGGTGGCAAACTCCATCCCGATCAGCCCAATCACAAATGACACCATAATAAATGTCAGGTTGAAATTGTCGGGTGCTGACCACCAAAGCCCGAAGGCCCCTACGAAATACATGAGTGAAAACAGCCAGATCCAGCGTATGCGATTGCCAGAGTTGTCGGCGATTGCGCCAAGTATCGGAGCAAACAGCGCAATCAATATGCCCGCCGCCGCAACACCAAACCCCCAAATAGCCTGCGCATCGGCGCCGTCACCGATGATAGATTTAATGTAAGGGCCAAAAATAAACGTCAGCAATAGCGTGTTATAGGGTTGGCTGGCCCAGTCAAAGAAGAACCAACCCCAGATTTTCTTCTTCAGCGTGACTTCCGCCATTGCTCGTACCCCGGTTCTTTTCCTTGATAAGATAGCCAAAGCAGACGCTGCGCAAGCGATGGTTCAGTCCGCGGTTCGCTCCGGTGGCCAGGGCCGGGTTGCATCCGCATCGATCCAGTTCTTAACCCAGGCTGGCAAAGCGGGGCTTTCGACGACGTCGCCTATCGTCTCCATCACGCGTATCGGCGTGACGATGCCGTCCTTGCTGGTGACGGCAGTTCGATAAAGCGCCTGGCTGGTGCACTCACCACGTTTCCACATTGTCTGATCAATATAGATAAACCTGTCGTCCCAACCGACCGCACGGCTGTGAATTTCGACCTTGTCCATGACCCGCACGCGTTGTCGGTAGCGCACGGAAACACCTGCCATCGTCAGACCCCAGCCGTTTTTACGAAGCGCTGTTATCAACCCAACGCGACGGGCAAGGGGAATACGGCCCAGATCAAAAAGCGTAAGCGTGCGCCCATTGTTCAGCTCCAGCCAAAGGTCAAGATCCCACGGCCAGCACCTGTGATGCGATACATGTGTTCCCGTGAAAGGCAGCGGATCGGCATTTCGGCTTACGTACAACTCTTTTGTCATGCGGAAAAACGGGTACATCTGCAACTCTCCTTCGACTGCTCTGGTGCGTGAGAGAATTGCAGAGGTCAAGCCCAACGTAGCGGAACATAGCTTGCGTCATAGCAACGTAATGCTTAGGTCTTGGCCACGGGTTTTTGAACAAAGGTACCGCGCGCATGACTTCACTTTACCAAATCCTGATGCTGATCCTTGATGTGCTTTGGTTCATCATGATCGCACATATTATCATGAGCTGGCTGATCAACTTTCAGGTACTGAACTTGCACCAGCCAATCGTTGCGCAGGTCTGGGACGGCCTGAACCGTTTGTTAGAGCCGGTTTACAGCCGTATCAGACAGTTTTTACCCCCGGTAAGCGGCCTTGATCTGGCCCCGCTGGTTGCGTTCATCGCGCTGATTGCCGTTCGGATAATCCTGCGCAACAACGCTGCACTTTTCTACTAGGGATTGTCGCCGCGCAGGCGGTGTGAAATAGTCCGGGCAAATCGAGCAATAAACAAAATTAGAGGCCCATGTCCCGCGCGCAGGAATTTCTGTCATCTGTCTTTGGATTCTCTGAGTTTCGCCCCGGACAGGCCGAGATTGTTGATGCTGTGATTGCGGGTCAGAACACGCTGGCAATCATGCCGACGGGTGGTGGAAAATCGCTTTGCTTTCAACTTCCTGCGCTTTGCCGCGAAGGCGTAACGGTTGTGATCTCCCCGCTGATTGCCCTGATGCGCGATCAGGTGCGTGCCTTGCGTCAAGCCGGGGTAGAGGCCGGGGCGCTTACATCCGGAAACACAGATGAAGAAACTGAAGAGGTGTATCAGGCGCTCGATGCGGGTCGCCTGAAACTTCTTTATATGGCACCCGAACGTCTTTCAGCGGGTGGTACACAAAATATGCTTCGGCGTGTTGGTGTCAGTCTGATAGCGGTGGATGAGGCGCATTGCGTCAGCCAATGGGGGCATGATTTCCGCCCCGATTACCTGCGTATTGGTGAGCTGAGGAAGAACCTAAATGTTCCGCTTGCCGCATTTACCGCAACAGCGGATGAAGAAACGCGCGCTGAGATTGTCACCCGTCTGTTTGAGGGTGAGCCGCCGGCCAGCTTTCTTTATGGTTTTGACCGGCCCAATATAAACCTTGCGTTTCAGGCAAAGAACAGCCCGCGCCAACAGATTTTGTCGTTCGCCAGCGCGCGCAAAGGTCAGCCGGGCATTGTCTATTGTGGCACCCGCGCCAAAACGGAATCTCTCGCACGTGCCCTTTCAGACGCCGGACATCTGGCATGCCATTATCATGGTGGCATGGCAGCCGAAGACCGCCGCGTGGTCGAATCCCGTTTTCAGCGAGAAGATGGTTTGATTGTTGTTGCAACCGTTGCCTTTGGCATGGGTATCGATAAGCCCGATATCCGTTGGGTAGCGCACGCGGATTTGCCTAAGTCGATCGAGGCTTACTATCAGGAAATTGGCCGTGCGGGTCGCGATGGTGCGCCTGCAGAAACGCTTACTTTGTTTGGTCCGGAAGATATTCGTCTGCGGCGAACTCAAATTGACGAAAGCTTGGCACCAGCAGAACGCCGCATGGCAGACCATGCGCGTCTGAACGCGCTGCTGGGGCTGGCTGAATCGCTGCGGTGTCGTCGACAGACCTTGCTGCGCTATTTTGGTGAAACGCCGGACCCCTGTGGCAACTGCGATCTTTGTGAAACCCCAGCCGATGTTTTTGACGGGACCGTTGCCGTCAGGAAAGCCCTGTCCGCAATTCTGCGCACGGGCGAGTATTTTGGCGCCGGGCATCTGATCGACATTCTGACAGGCAAAGAAACTGACAAGGTGCGTCAGCGCGGGCACGAAACCTTGCCAACCTTTGGTGTCGGCAAGGAATACAGCAGCCCGGAATGGCAGGCAATTTTCCGGCAGATGATGGGTCATGACCTTGTGCGTCCCGATTCAGAACGCCACGGTGCGCTGCGCATGACAGACATCGCGAGGCCGATCTTGCGGGACGAGGCTAGGATTGAACTGCGTCGTGACACGATAAAGAATGCGCTGCACCGTCCTGCTGTAAAGTCGCTGGTCAGCGACGAAGATGCCCCGCTATTGTCTGCGCTAAAGGCGAAACGCCGCGCATTGGCTGAAGCTGCAAATGTGCCAGCCTATATAATTTTTAATGATCGCACGCTGATAGAGATGGCTGAAACCAGACCGGCCACGATGGATCAGATGGCCGGTATTGGTGGCGTCGGAGCGAAGAAGCTGGAAAGCTATGGGTCCGAGTTTTTGCAGGTCATCACGGGTGATGCAACTGAAGCTTCGCACCCTGCCAGACGAAAGCTATCCGGGCGCAATGCCGGTACCCTTTATGACCAGTTGTTGGAAGTGCAGGCAGAGTTACAGCGCGGCCCGGACGGGACGGATAAACCGATGAGCTGTTCTGCCTCGCTACTTGCTAAAATTGCGGCAATGCGCCCAAAAGAGATCGGTAGTATTACCAGAATGCTGGGTGACAAGCGGGCAGAACGGTTTGGCCCTGCATTTCTTGAAGTTCTTACGGAAGGATAACGCAGATGTTGGTGGTGGTTTCCCCGGCCAAACGGCTGAACGAAAAGGCAGGGACAGAGCTGCCAAAGACCGCCCCTGTGTTTCAGGATGATGCTGTCACCCTTGCAGATGTTGCACGCAAGCTTTCGGTTCCGAAGCTGCAAAAACTTATGGGGATCAGCGAAAACCTTGCACGCCTGAACGCGGGCCGTTTCGCCGGTTTCAAGGCGGAACCCGAGCCAGAGGAAACTGCGCCCGCTGCACTGATGTTTGCGGGGGATACCTATCTGGGGCTTGAGGCTGCAACCCTTTCTGACGACGAAATGAACTGGGCGCAGGATCATCTACGCATTTTATCTGGTCTATACGGCATTTTGCGCCCGCTTGATCAGATGCAGCCCTATCGCCTTGAAATGGGTAGCCGCCTTGCCACGAAGCGTGGCAAATCGCTGTATGACTATTGGGGCGACAGGATATCCCATGCGCTGAACACGGCAGCAGCCGCAGTAAACACTGACGTGTTGGTAAATTGCGCATCGGTTGAGTATTTTACGGCGGTTGATCCAAAAGCCCTCAATGTCAGGGTAATAACCCCTGTGTTCATGGAAGACAGAAACGGACAGGTAAAGATCGTAAGCTTTTTTGCCAAAAAGGCACGCGGCGCGATGGCGCGTTTTGTGATCGAACGCCGCCTGACAGACCCGGAAGGTCTGAAAGATTTCGACAGCGGCGGCTACCGCTATATCCCTGACATGTCGGAAAAGGACCGTTGGGTTTTCCTGCGTGACTATCCGGAGAATTCGGAAACATCGTAAGCAACCAGTTCTACGGTGTTTCCTTCGGGGTCTTTGGTGAAAATCCCGCACCAGCCGATCCAGCCAAAATGCTCCACCGTATAGGGCTGTTTAATCTGTTCATACCAGGTCATTACAGCCTCTTGTTCCTTATAGGGCAGTGACAGAGCAATGTGGTGGAGAGAGGATTGTGCACCCGCTTCATCCTGTTCGTCACCGGGAAACAGTGCAAGTACGGCTGTGTGGCCGTTAAAACCATCTGCAATTTTGAGAAAGATAATACTGGTGTTGTGGTCGCCGCTTAAGCGCGTCAATCCGACGACGTCCTGATAAAACTGCGCCATTAGATGCACGTCTTTGCACCGAATAGCTATTTCTCCTAGCGCGCGGGGGCGAAAGCCCTTTTGGTCTGTCATGGAAACAGTTTCTTAATTGCGTCGCTGCGCGACAAGCCTTTTTCTCTTCTGACTAGGGCGGTGCATAAGATAGCGGTCACGCTCCGCACGCACAGTTTCTAAAGCATTAATCCACCGTTTGTATTGCTCGTTTTCGCAATCAATATCGAGAAAATACGAACTGGCGTTTCAATTTCTCAGGCCATTAATAATGGTCGGAATATCACCAATGGAATTTTAACGGCTTTAGGAGGAGCTGCCGCAATAAACCTCCTCGCCACCCCTGGGCCAAGGCGTGAGTTAGAGCGTTTGAAATCTGAAGTTAAGAATGAGTTGGAAAACATCGGGCGTATGAATCAAAGTCGTCTGAATGTCTTGGAACAAATGGAACGCGACGGATGTAATGCTGTCCTAGTTTAATGTTGCTTTGAAGCCCGCTCCCATAGGACGTAGCGGCGTATGTCCCAAACAAACACCCAGAATGCAGTGGTAAGGGCAAAAAACCAGAGATCGCCCCATTCATCCATTCTCACACTATAGGAAGCTAAAAGGAATAAGGCATAGAAGATCTTGAAATAGTGATAACGCTTTGAACTTGGGGGAGGCGTAGATTCGGGCATGGTGGCGCTCTCTTTGACAGGCTTTGTTTTTTGGGCGATCAGGCTGCGTAGCGTTAAATGGACATCAGATGTCGAACTGAGCATGTTGAGTTGATTAGCCTTCAGCCTGGGAATGAGATTCTGAAAAAGTTAACTTTCGGTGTGCGTCGTTGCGCCGAATGGCAATCCCTTTCGGTCGCCCGCCTAGACGGCGGCCTTCGCTGACACCGGGACGTAATCAGAAGGCCAAACATCAGCGCAATCTTTGGGTTTTGCGGAGGTGATTTTGTTATGAATGGCGGTTTTGTCCAAAGGTTTCGTCAGGTAGAAATCAAGCCCTGCTGCCAGAATTTCAGCGCCATCCCCCATTAAAGCATGCGCAGTTACGGCAATGATCGGGATGCGTGGTCTCTGTTCAAGAACCTCTATTTTGCGAATTTTTCGGGTTGCTTCTTTCCCGTCAATTTCAGGCATTGAGATGTCCATGAAAATCAGGTCAGGCTGAAAGTCCTGATAGGCGTCAATCGCCTCCTGCCCATTGTTCACGATTTTCAATTTGATGTTCAGCGATTTTACATATTTTCGAAAAACGAGTTGGTTCGTTTTGTTATCTTCGGCGGTGAGAACCCTCATCCTTCTGCCAGGTTCTCCGGGTCGCTTAAGGCCCGTTGCGCCATGGGTCTCCAGATCTGCGACCGACTGTTCCAGGGGGAACAGATCTAACAAAGTACTGTACAGCAGGCTGCGGGGCACAGGTTTCTGCAAGAGCTTGCGCACCCCGGTGTCTCTAAAATTGTTGAGTTGCAGCTGGTTCGTATGTGTTAAGAAAATGATGGGAAGTGCGGGGGTCTTTTGGTGCAGCTTATTGGCAAATTCCTCTGGTGTCAGATCAATCAGGTCTGTTTCGGTTATGGCTACATCAAATTTGTCGGTGTTACCGCCAAACAGATCTTTCGCCCGGAGGTAGACACTTGATTGAACACCAAGTGCAGAAAGTTGACGGTTAAGGATTTCGCCAGTCATGGGGTTTGGCGTTACGATTGCGGCATGCATTAAATGGTTGGGCAAGGCCGAGAGCGCCCTTTGCTGCGTATCTGCAACCGGAAGCGACACCATGAACCCAAAGCAAGACCCTTCATCCACGACAGAGTCTACCCAAAGCTCACCACCCATTAATTCGATCAGTTCTTTGCTAATCGCAAGGCCAAGCCCGGTGCCTTCAAATTTGCGGTTACGCTCATCTTCGACCTGATTGAATTCTCCAAAAACATGATCGACCATGTCCGCGGGAATGCCGATACCGGTGTCTTCGATAGATATATGAATTTGCGTAACGCCAGGTTCAGTCTTCTCAAAACCAACAACGTTGATCACGACGTACCCTTCAAGCGTGAATTTAAGCGCATTTCCGATGAGGTTGGTCAGCACCTGCCGAATGCGCCCAACATCCCCGATAAAGACGGTTGGAAGCAACAAATCAAAGTCAACAAGCAGGTCGATGCCCTTCTCGCGCGCAGAAGGAAGCAGAAGAAAAACAATTTCATAAATGCAACGTTCCAGATCAAATGGTGCAGGATTAAGCGTCAGTTTTTTCGCTTCAATTTTCGAATAGTCCAGAACATCATTGATAATCACCAACAATGCCTCAGCGGAGCTTTTGATTGTGTTGGCGTATAACAGCTGCTCTTCGTTCAGCGCAGTTTCGCGCAGCAGGTTGGCCATTCCGACAACCCCATTCATCGGGGTGCGAATTTCATGGCTCATGTTTGCCAGAAAGGTAGATTTCGCGCGGTTTGCAGCCTCTGCTTTTTTGCGCGCTTCCTTCATTTCTTTTTCGTGTTGGATCGTATCGGTGATGTTGAGTGCAAGGGACACGGTCTCGCCATCGCGTGACCGTTTATCCACCAGTTTCAGGTAGTGCCCATTCCACAGCTTTATAGTTTGTTGTGGGATTTCTTCTTTGTGCCAGCGTATGAGCATTTCCGTCTGCCAAGCGGACGGGCATTGATCGCCAATATCGACAATGCCTTCTTCGGTTGCCAGTTCCAGCAGGCGTGTATAGGTGACAAAAGGTGCGGCTTCTTCAATACCGTCAAAGGCTGCAAGATAGCTTTTGTTCGCGGCGACCAGCCTGTGCTCTTTGTCGAAAACGGCAAAGCCGTCTTCGATCGTTTCAATGGAA
Source organism: Pseudohalocynthiibacter sp. F2068 (assembly GCF_023015645.1). Taxonomy (NCBI): domain Bacteria; kingdom Pseudomonadati; phylum Pseudomonadota; class Alphaproteobacteria; order Rhodobacterales; family Paracoccaceae; genus Pseudohalocynthiibacter; species Pseudohalocynthiibacter sp. F2068. Next base: position 101,049 of record NZ_JALKAK010000012.1, on the reverse strand, counting down.
TCCCACAACCTTCGTTCGGCGATCACCACTTTGCTTTCTGCAGTCTTCAGATCAAACCGAACCTTGGTGTTTTCACCTTTCAATGCTTCGGCCACAGATCGAACATCATTCATTTCCTGACGTTTTTCGATAATTTCATCTGATAACGCGCGTGCATGGTGACTTAGCTTTTGGTTCGCTTGAAACAGTTCCGTCTGTTTCAATTCCAAAAGCCGCTCTGCTGCCAATCGCGCGCGTCTTTCCTGCGCGAGTTTTTCTGAAAGGCTCATTCCATCACCTCGGAGAATTCCGAATCGTCTTTGACGGACTATTCCAGAACAGCCTGAACAGGCACTTAACCGCGACGGGGAAAATGTTGCCAAACCCGCTGTAGCCGTGCGACCATTGATCGAAAGCCGAGGAGGTGTCCGATGCGTTTTATTTTCAATTCATTTGTTGTTCTATTCTTTTCAGCCACCACGCTTTGGGCCGAAAGTGCTATGCCTGAAAGGCGTCTTACATTGACCCGCGATCTGGATTTCTATGGCTCAGACCTGCAGAATATTTTTGATACAACGCTGGAGGCCTGTCAGCGCATTTGCCTCTCGAACAAAGATTGCAGCGCTTTTACCTTCAACACACGCTCGAATGCTTGCTTTCCAAAAAGCACGGTGACCGAGGCGCAGCCTTATGAAGGTGCGGTTTCGGGTCGGGTTTTGCGGACAGACACCACTGTTTTAGCAACCGCCGCAACGCGACAGGCTTCGCTTGGGTTTTTGAATGAGAATGATCTAGCGGCCGCGCGTTCACTGGCAAGGGAGCTGGCTGGTTTGCATGTGACTGGCGAATGGACCGCAAAGGCACATCTGAATGCCGCCCGTACCCGCGCCGCAGCGGGTGAAACACGAAACGCATTATGGTTTACCGGTGCTGCGCTTAACCTGACTGATGCACCTGATCAATGGGCCGAGTATGCGCGCTTTGCGCTTCAACTGGCGACAGAGGATCGCGACCAAAGCTATACCTATAACGCTCGTGCAGTGTCAGCATCGGTCAATAGCTATCTGCGGGCATCGACCACAGCAGAACAGGTTTCTGCACTGACTGTCCTGGCGCAAGCACTTGAAAGACAGAATCGTGGGCGTGATATGATCCCGGCTCTAAGGCTTGCACAGGCCACGCAGCCACGGGACGAAACACAAGCCGCGCTGGAAGACGCAATTGGCAAATATGGTTTCCGCATCACAGAGCACACCGTTGACAGCGACGCCGCAACCCCGCGGATCTGCGCTGTGTTTTCCGAAGATCTGGTGCAGGCTGGGTTAGATTATTCACCTTATGTGCAATTGCCTGAAGCTGGGATGACCGTTGAACAGAACGGGCAACAGATTTGCATAGAGGGTGTCGAACATGGCAGCCGCTACCGCGTTCAGTTCCGTGAAGGACTGCCTGCCGCCAGTGGCGAAGCGCTTAGCAAATCGGTTGAACTGAACCTTTACGTTCGCGATCGCAGCCCTGCTGTTAGGTTCTCAGGTAGAGCCTACGTATTGCCAAAGTCTGGCGATGCTGCTCTGCCAATTGAATCGGTCAACGTTGATACTGTTGATCTGACACTCAGCCGAGTGAGTGATCGTAACCTTCTGCGTGCCATTCAGGACAATTACTTTGGCCGTCCGATGAATTATTGGCAGGAACAGAACTTCAGTTCTGATATTGCCGAACAGATATGGCAGGGTACTGGCAGCGTTGAGATGACGCTCAATCAGGATATGACCACGCGCCTGCCAATGGGCGATGTTATCGGGGAGTTGCCAGCGGGCATTTATACCCTGCGTGCGTCAGTTCCGGGTTCCGACAGTGATACGCCTACAGCGACGCAATGGTTTGTTCTTTCTGACCTTGGAATTGCCACGCTGAGCGGTGCAGATGGGCTGCATGTCTTTGTGCGAAGCCTGGGAAGCGCTGCGCCAAAAGAAGGCACAGCCGTCACCCTGCTTTCACGTGCGAACGCGGTATTGGCTGAGACTATGACCGATGCGCGTGGCTATGCGCATTTCGCAGAGGGTCTGATCAGCGGGCGCGGCGCGTCTGCTCCGGCACTTTTGACAGTGGCAGACGGGAAAACAGACATTGCGTTTCTGTCGCTGACTGACCCAGAGTTTGACCTCTCGGATCGCGGGGTCGAAGGCCGTGCACCTGCCGGGGCCATCGATGTTTTTGTAACGACTGACAGGGGCGCCTACCGCGCTGGTGAAACAGTGCATGCGACTGCACTAGCGCGTGATGGAAAGGCAGAGGCGCTTTCTGGTCTGCCGCTAACCGCGGTACTGACCCGCCCCGATGGTGTGGAATACAGCCGTGAAACCTCGACCGATGCACAGGCAGGAGGCCATGTTTTCGACCTGCCCATCATTCCTTCGGCACCACGAGGCACCTGGCGACTGGCGCTTTACGCTGATCCGGATGCGCCGGCGCTGACCCGCACCAGTTTTCTGGTTGAGGATCTTTTGCCAGAGCGGATCGACTTTATCCTCGCACTCCCCGACACGCCGTTGCGTCTAAGCGATCAGCCAGCACTGACTGTTGATGCGCGATACCTGTTCGGGGCACCCGGCGCGGAATTGCCTGTTGAAGGCGAAGTTCTGGTCCGTGCAACAAACGGGCTGCCCGACTTTCCCGGGTATGTCTTTGGCCGATATGACCAGAGGTTCGAACCACAGATAGATGTTCTGCCATTCGGGCAGCGCACAGATGCCGCTGGCCGCGCGATGCTGCCAGTGACCTTTCCACAGTTCGAAGGCGTGATTGATCGCCCACTTGAGGCACGTCTGACCGTGCGTGTGGCCGAAGGGTCCGGTCGCCCGGTAGAGCGTGAACTGACACAACGCCTTGCCCCTGCAAGCTCGCTTATTGGGATCAAGCCCTTGTTTGACGGCGTTGTCGCCGAAGGCAGCAAAGCCCATTTTAATGTGATCGCTATTGATGAAACAGAAACCCCAACCCCAATGCGGGTACGCTGGTCAATCAACCGGGTCGAAACACACTATCAGTGGTATCGACTTTACGGCAACTGGAACTGGGAGCCAACGGTTACACGTAGTCGTGTGGCAAGTGGTGAGGCTGACCTGAACGGCACCCCGCTTGAGATTAGCGCACCAGTCGAATGGGGTCGCTATGAAGTTAAAGTAGAACGCCTTGGCAGTGACTATACTGCCAGCTCTACAGACTTTTACGCGGGCTGGTACGCACCGGCAGATGCGTCGGCCACACCTGATACGCTGGCCGTGTCGCTAGACAAACCAGCTTACGCAAGCGGTGAGACCGCGACTTTGCGTGTTGTGCCACGATATGCGGGAAAGGCGCTGATCACGGTCGTTTCAAACCGCCTTATTGATATGCAGACGGTCGAGGTGTCTGAGGGTGAAAACCTGATCCCGCTTACGGTGACGGATGACTGGGGTGCCGGGGCTTACGTCACCGCTACAGTCATTCGCCCGATGGATGTTGCAGTAGGGCATAACCCTGCCCGCGCGCTGGGCCTTTCGTATGCACCAGTTGATCCGGGGCTGCACAAGCTTACTGCATCGTTCGATGTTCCGGCAGAATCTGCTCCGCGGTCTGCGCTTGATGTCGCCTTGAAAGTTGACGAGATTTCTCCGGGCGAAACCGCTTATGCGACAATTGCCGCTGTAGATGTTGGCATCCTCAATCTCACAGCCTTTGAAAGCCCGGACCCATCGGATCACTACTTTGGTCAGCGCAAGCTGGGCATGGGAATGCGTGATCTTTATGGCCGCCTGATTGACGGAATGAATGGGGCAATGGGCACCGTGCGCTCTGGTGGAGACGCTGGTGCGCAAGGCCGGCTGCAATCCCCGCCGCCGACTGAGGAACTCGTTGCCTACTTCTCCGGCTCGGTCACGGTTGGCGCAGATGGTATTGCGCGCACCAGCTTTGACATGCCGTCGTTCAATGGCACCGTTCGGCTGATGGCTGTGGTCTGGTCGGGCACTGGCGTGGGTCAGGCAGAGGCAGACATTCTGGTGCGCGATCCGGTTGTAGTTACCGCCAGTTTGCCCCGGTTCCTGTCGCCGGGGGATGAGACCCGGATGCTATTGGAAGTGGTGCATGCCACCGGGCCATCCGGTCGGGTTGGGCTTGATGTAACGGCAGATGGGGTAACGCTTGGCACGCTTCCATCGGGCTTTGATATCGGTGACCAAGGCAAATTCACAGTTTCCGTACCCGTCACGGCAGGGGATGTTGGCCTGCAAACGATCAACATTGCGCTAACCACACCCGATGGTCGGCAGCTCACCAAAACAGTCACTATTCCGGTGCAAATTGGCGATCCTGAGATCGCGCGCACCAGCCGGTTTACACTCGCTGCGGGGAAAAGTTTCAGCTTTGATGCGGATGTTTTTGCTGATCTGCGTTCCGGAACTGGCACTGCAACCCTTTCAGTTGGCCCGCTTGCACGGTTCGATGCGCCGGGTCTTTTGCAGGCGCTTGATCGTTACCCCTATGGCTGTACCGAACAGGTCACATCGCGAGCGCTGCCGCTGCTGTATTTCGATCAGGTTGCAGAGGTGATGGGCCTTGCAACGCGTGATCAGGTTGCCTTGCGCATTAATCAGGCGATTGCAGAGGTTCTGACCAACCAATCCTCGAATGGGGCGTTTGGCCTGTGGCGCGCAGATACAGGTGACTTCTGGCTTGATGCTTATGTCACAGACTTCCTGGGTCGCGCCCGAACGCAGGGCTTTACCGTTCCTGATCTGGCGTTCCGGCAGGCCCTGAATAATCTGCGAAATCAGGTCAACTACGCCCCTGATTTTGATGAGGGCGGGCAAGAGATTGCCTATGCGCTCTTTGTTTTGGCACGCGAAGGGGCCGCAGCCACGGGCGACTTGCGTTACTACGCCGATGTAAAAGGCGATGCCTTTTCCACGCCGCTTGCCGCCGCGCAGCTTGCTGCGGCATTGGCAAGCTATGGTGACCAGACTCGCGCAGATGCAATGTTTGCCCGCGCTGCGCGCCTGATGGCCAGCCGGATGGGTGACGAGACCGCGCAGCTTTGGCGCACCGATTATGGCACCAACCTGCGCGATGCGGCTGCGGTGTTGACCCTTGCGGTTGAGGCCGGGACAGAGGTGATTGATCGTGCCACGCTTGCGGATCGAATTGCGCCTTTGCAGGGTTCTCGCAACCGATCAACGCAAGAGGCGATGTGGACCCTTCTGGCGGCAAACGCCCTGATCCAGTCTCCGCAGATGCAGGGCTTCACGGTGAGCGGTGAATCGGTTGATGGCCCACTTGTGCGTGTTCTCGAGAGCCAGACAAATACCGGTTCACTTGAAATCCGTAACGGTAGTGAAAATGAAGCCACAGTTACGGTAACTACCTTTGGTATCCCCTCGGAACCAGAGCCGGCGGGCGGCAATGGGTATGCTATAGAAAGGCTCTATTACACCTTAGATGGTGCTGAAGTAGCGCCAGATCGTGTTCCTGTCGGGACGCGTCTTGTGACTGTTATCAAGGTCTCACCCTTCGCGAAAATCGAGGCACGCCTGATGGTCAATGACCCGCTTCCGGCTGGGTTTGAAATTGATAACCCGAACCTGATGCGTGGGGGTGATATCGGCGCACTTGAGTGGTTGGAATTGCATGAGGACGTGGAAACTACGGAGTTTCGGCAAGATCGTTTTCTTGCCGCTGTTGACTGGCGCAGCGATAAGCCTTTCCGGCTTGCCTATATCGTCCGAGCGATTTCACCGGGCTCATTCCACCATCCGGCGGCAAGCGTTGAAGATATGTATCGCCCAGCGTTCCGCGCCCGCACTGCTGCGGGGCAGATCAAGGTTGTTGAATGATACGCCGCTTTGGCATCTTCCTGCTGGTTGCGGGGTTGTTGATTACGGCTGCCGTTCGCGATGAATTTGATCGCTGGGTGAACGCGACAGAACTGCCAGTTTTGCTGACGGAAACATCGGTCGAGGTTCTGGCGCGCGACGGAACATTGTTGCGGGCATATACCGTTGCCGATGGGCGCTGGCGGTTGGCGACCACGCTTGACGGAACAGACCCCGGCTACCTTCAGATGCTTATCGCGTTTGAGGATAAAAGGTTCTTCCAGCATTCCGGCGTTGATTTGCGTGCCATGCTGCGCGCGCTAGGGCAAGCCATATGGAATGGGCGGGTGGTTTCAGGCGGCTCCACACTGACCATGCAGGTTGCGCGTTTGCTGGAAGATAGTGGTACCGGCCATTGGGCCGGAAAGCTGCGCCAGATCAGGGTCGCACTGGCCCTGGAAAGACAGCTCACAAAAGAGCAGATATTGACGCTTTATCTCAATCGAGCACCGTTTGGCGGAAATCTGGAAGGATTGCGCGCGGCAACACGCGCATATTTTGGTAAAGATCCGCGTCGGTTAACCCCGGCTCAAGCTGCGGTGTTGATCGCTTTGCCTCAGGCCCCGGAAACACGTAGGCCAGACCGTTACCAAGGTCGTGCAACAGTTGCTCGGGATCGTGTTTTGGAGCGCATGAGTCGCGCTGGAATATTGGATGCTGGCGACGTAATTGCCGCAAAAACGGAGTCTGTTCCGGCGGAAAGGCGTAGTTTTCCTGCCTTGGCCCCCCATATTGCGGATCGCGCTATTGCGGAGAATTCCCAGCAGAATCGTCACGATCTGACACTTGATGCCGCGCTACAATCTTCCTTGGAAAAACTCGCCAGTGATGCAGTGGCCGGGCATGGCGACCGTCTGTCTGTTGCAATGCTGGTTGCAGATCATCAAACTGGCGAAATCCTCGCCTCGGTTGGGTCGGCTTCGTACCGCGCCGACGGTCGGCAGGGATTTGTCGATATGACGCAGGCACTGCGTTCTCCGGGCTCCACCCTTAAACCGCTTGTTTATGCTCTCGCGTTTGAGCAAGGGCTCGCGCATCCGGAAACACTGATCGACGATCGCCCGACAGCCTTTGGCAGCTATATGCCACAAAATTTTGATGGGGCGTTTCGCGGGACACTGAGGGTGCGTGATGCGCTTCAGCAGTCCCTCAATATCCCCGTGGTGACGCTGACAGAGGCGTTGGGACCCGCGCATTTGATGGCGCGTTTGCGTCGCTCGGGTGCCACGCCAGTCGTCCCTGGCGGTCAACCAGGACTTGCTGTTGCTCTGGGTGGGGTCGGGATCACCCTGACGGACATGGTGCAGCTTTACGGTGCCCTTGCGAATGGCGGTATGTCGCAGCCATTGCGTTGGAAAACAGGCTCTATTCAGGCTGAAAACAATGCAAATGTGACGTCACCCGAGGCCGCGTGGCAGGTGGGAAACATACTCTCGGGTCTTGCCCCTCCGCCGAATGCGCCGCGCAACAGGCTTGCCTACAAGACAGGCACCTCTTACGGCCACCGGGACGCATGGGCCATTGGTTATGATGGTAAACATGTGATTGGTGTTTGGTTTGGTCGCCCTGACGGAACACCTGTCCCCGGAGTGTTTGGCGGAGATCTTGCAGCCCCATTGCTGTTTGATGCATTTGCGCGTCTGAAGCCAGAGCTGGCCCCGCTCCCGCCACCACCACCCGCAACGCTGATCGTCGGCAATGCAGACCTGCCACAACCCTTGCAACGGTTCCGCAGCCGAACCGCTGTCTTTGAGCCTGACAACAACGCACCAAAGCTCGCCTTTCCACCAGACGGCGCGGTGCTTGATTTATCTGACACTTTGGTCGTGAAGGTCCGCAATGGCCTTGCACCCTTCACATGGTTGATGAACGGCCAGCCCGTTGTTGTGTCGACCTACGAAAGACAATCCCAGATACCGCTGGCGGGCCCCGGCTTTTTACATCTTTCCGTTATTGATGCCGAAGGTCAGGCAGCACGGGCGGATATTTCCCTCAGATAGACCAGCGCAAGCAGATCAAAGTCGCTCTATCGCCAAGGCAATGCCCTGGCCGCCGCCAATGCACATCGTGATCAATGCTTTGTTTCCGCTTATCCGCTCCAGCTCATAGAGGGCTTTAACGGTTAAAATGGCACCCGTCGCACCCACCGGGTGACCCAAAGCAATCGCGCCACCATTTGGGTTGACCTTTGCCGGGTCAAAGCCAAGCGCGTTGCTGACGGCAAGCGCCTGCGCAGCAAAAGCTTCGTTGGATTCAATCAGGTCAAAATCATCTACGGTGAGGCCCGTTTTCTTGAGCAGCTTTTCAACCGCCGGAATTGGCCCAACGCCCATAACTTCGGGTCGCACACCCGCGTGGGCATACCCGATGATCCGCGCCTTTGGGCGCAAACCCGCACGCTCTGCCGCATCGGCCCGCGCAAGGATAACCACGCCTGCGCCATCGTTAATACCAGAGGCATTTCCGGCGGTAACAGAGCCGTTTTTCTGGAAAGCGGTGCGTAAGCCAGCCAAAGCTTCTGCGCTGGTTTCTTTGGGGTGTTCATCTGTGTCGAAGTCTATCATTTCCCGCCCGGCGCGTACTTCGACCGTTGCGATCTGAGATTTGAAATGCCCTGCTTTAATTGCAGTTGCTGCACGCCGCTGGCTTTCCAGTGCAAAGGCGTCCTGCATCTCGCGGCTGACCTGGTGCTCGGAGGCGACATTCTCGGCGGTTACGCCCATGTGGCCGGTGCCAAAGGGGCATTGCAATGTACCAAGCATCATGTCCTGCGATACCACATTGCCCATTTTTTGCCCCCATCGCGCGGCGGGCATGATGTAGGGAGAACGGCTCATGCATTCAGCACCGCCGGCCAGAGCAAAATCTGCATCCCCGTCTGCAAGCGCCTGCGCCGCAGAAGTAATTGCCTGCACGCCAGAACCACAAAGCCGGTTAACGTTCATCGCCGGGGTGCTTTCCGGTACACCTGCCTGCATCGCCGCGACGCGAGACAAGTACATATCGCGGGGTTCGGTATTGATGATGTGGCCGAAAACCACATGACCGATCTGCTTGCCGTCAACCCCGGCGCGCTCCATCGCCGCTTTCGCAGCAATCGTTCCAAGCTCGATGGGGGGTGTACCAGCGAGTGATCCGCCAAAGGTGCCAATTGCCGTGCGTGCGCCATCAAGTATCACAATATCAGTCATGGGTGTTCCTCATCGAAATTTTGATGGTAGTCTAACGCCAAGCACCACGTCTGCGCAGCATGACGTTCCGTCACAAGCGGTCACAATTTTCTGTATTGTCCAGAAATCGTTTAAGCAGAGCTCGAAACGTTCCTGCGTCATCGCCCAGGCTTTGCATTGCGTCGTCCTCATAGGCGCGCGCCATCGGTGCGATATCGTCAATCATACTGCGCCCCTTATCTGTCAGCGCCAGTTCAACGAGCCTGCGGTCGGTTTTGTTCACGCGTTTCGTGACATAGCCGGACGCCTCTAGACGGCTTGCGGCCCGGCTTACCTTGGATTTGTCCATATCAACCCGATTGTGAATTTCCCGTACGCTGACAGCACCAGCCTGCGAAAGATGCGCAACAACCCGCCATTCCGGTACGGAAATATTATATTTCTGCCTGTATAGAGCCGAAAACATACGGCTGGCGCGCGAGGACGCCACTGCAAGCTGGTAGGGTAAAAAACTGTCCAGAACAAATTCGGTCATCATCCAGCCCTTATTTCATTGCATCTAATATGACTGCATGTTTCCACGCCTGATTCAAGTGATTGACACATAGAGGGCGCACAGCGCAGGGTCCGGTTATGTCTGAAAGCACCGAAATACTCGATCGTCTTGCGATGCGGCTGAAAGAAACCCGCCGCTCGAAGGGGTTGTCGCTGGAAGCCGTTTCGAAACTGTCCGGCGTGTCCCGGTCGATGGTCAGTCAGATTGAAAGAGGCGAGTCTTCGCCAACGGTTGCAACGCTCTGGAACCTGACACAGGCGCTACAGGTGGATTTTGCAGGGCTTCTTGAGGGAGGCGATACGGTTGATCAGATCGAAGTGATCCGTGCAGATCAGACTCCGACAATTGTGCAACGCGGCGAAGGGTGCCGTATTCGCATACTATCGCCCCCCGAAGACGCGGGGCGGCACGAGGTTTACGATTTACGGTTCGAGATTGGTGGCGTTCTTGATAGCCAGCCACATGCCCAGGGTGCGCGTGAAGCGTTAACCGTTGTTTCTGGAAAAGTCCGCGTGACCTCGGGCGAGGTCAGTGAAATATTGAACGAAGACGATACCGGACATTACGCCGCGGACTGCACCCACAGGATTGAGGCGCTTGATGGTCCTGCCCGTGCATTTTTGACTGTCCAGAATGCTTAAAACGAACAATCCATACGACCAACAGGCATAGTTAGGCTCTATTTTTTCGTATTTAAGTAGCAAATGACGAGTTGGCACCTGCGTAGCGGTTCCGTTGCACTGAGGACGCTATCGGGCTTTTTCCAGAGCTTTGCAGATCTTTTCCATATGTGTGTAATCAGTGCCGCAGCACCCACCGAAAACGTTCATGTGCGGGTAGTTCATTTTCAGGTCGCTATACTGGTGCGCCAACTCATCTGGGTTTCCCTCATCCAGGTGCCCGAGTTGGCACAATGTTCCGTGATCAAGAGAAGAGGCATTCGCACGAATACCGCGAATGCGCTTTGACCATTTTTTTTGCGCAAGCGCAGGCCCAAAATCGGAAGGGTGTGAACAGTTTATCATGTAGTACGCTGGTGCATTGCCCGTGGCATCGTCAACCAGATTGATTGCCTCTCCAAGGGTTTCGCCGCTTCTAAGGCGCCGGTTCTTTTCCAACGTGAATGAGATTACAGAAGGCAGACCGGATGACTTTGCCGCCTGTGCAATGCCAATCGCTTCTTGCGTTGAATTTAATGTGAGCGCAGTGACAATGTTAAAACCGGCGTCCTTGAATGTTTCAATTTGCTCCGCGTGATAATCCGCAGAACCTTTTGACGTCAGAGTCTTATTTTGTTGGTACGCATCGCCCTTGGGCCCGATACAGCCGCTATAAACCGTATCCTCTGCGTTCAAACCGGCTTCTTCAGCAACCTCCTGGTAAAGCGAAAGACATCGGCGGTTCATTTCGGCCAGTGATTTATCCGTATATCCGAGCAGATGCCCCCAGTCCCGACTGGCCCTATAAGTCAGGCTGTCAAAGATGAACCCGGTATTCCGAATTTTTGCGATATCAGCAAATGCGCGGTAGTAGGACCGTAGCGCCTTGGTGGCTGTTGCGTCGTTCAACAAATGGAATGCGCTAAACTCCGGCAGGTCAAACCCACGTTTGTACATTAGCCAGGTTTCGGTGCCGCCATCGGTCAGATATAATTTATGTGTTTCATGGGGTAATGTTGGTGATGGCCGTGTCATCTTGATCTCCTGACTAAGAAACTTGCCAACTTGGCTTATGCAGAGATGCTATTTCAACCGCCTGATTGACAACAAACGATATTAATTCGCACGATAGATTAGTTTTTCTAATGTATGGTTCGATGCGTCGGCAAATGCCCACTCTCAATCAATTGCCCGGCTGTGAATTGTCCTATATCACGGAATGAAATCCGTTATATTGCATAAGTTCGCTATTATGGTAGAAAGCACCCAAAGGGAGCAGAGCATGACAAAGCGATTCTTAGACCAGATACGTGAGACACTGACTCAGATCGATGCTGATGGGTTGATGAAGCGCGAGCGACTTATCACATCGCCCCAGGGCGGGCGTATAACGGTGTCTCAAAATGGGAAGACCCGTGAAAATGTCGTGAACCTCTGCGCAAACAATTATCTTGGTCTGGCAGATAACGCAGATCTGATTAAAGCTGCAAAAGACAGCTATGACGCACAGGGCTATGGCATGGCGTCGGTCCGATTCATTTGCGGAACAAAGGATATTCACAGACAGTTGGAGCAACGTCTTGCTGGCTTTCTTGGCAAAGACGATTCCATTCTGTTTGCAGCCTGTTTTGACGCGAATGGTGCAGTATTCGAGCCGCTTTTAGGACCGGAAGACGCTGTTATTTCAGATTCGCTGAACCATGCTTCTATCATCGACGGCATCCGCCTGTGCAAAGCACGGCGGTTTCGCTACGCGAACTCGAATATGGGCGAACTCGAGGATCGTTTGAAAGAAGCGCGCGAAGGCGGTGCGCGCCACATCATGATTGCCACCGACGGTGTGTTTTCGATGGATGGGTATCTTGCGAAGTTGCCAGAGATCACCGCACTTGCGGAAAAATACGAGGCACTTGTCCTGATCGACGATTGCCACGCAACCGGGGTCATGGGTCCACAAGGGCGCGGGATGCCCGCGCATTTCGGCGTTGATGTTGATATTCTGACTGGCACATTGGGCAAGGCGCTTGGCGGAGCTATCGGTGGATACATCGCTGGCCCTCAGCCAGTCATTGACCTGTTGCGCCAGCGTGCGCGACCTTACCTGTTTTCAAACTCTCTGCCGCCGGCTGTTGTCATGGCAGGCCTCAAAGCGCTCGACTTGGTCGAAGCGGGTGATGATCTGCGCCAGCAGCTTTTTGAAAACACGGCTTATTGGCGTGCCGGTTTGACCGATTTGGGTTTTGATCTTTTGCAGGGCGAACACCCGATTGTTCCGGTGATGCTGGGCGACGCACGACTTTCACAAGACATGGCCGCCGCCTTATTTGACCTGGGTGTCTATGTCGCCGGCTTCTTTTTTCCGGTGGTACCAAAAGGTCGTGCACGGATCAGAACGCAGATGAATGCGGCTCTAACAAGGGCCGATCTGGATTTTGCGCTTGATGCTTTTGCGGAGGCGGGTCGAAAAACGGGAGTGTTGTCATGACGAATATGATGAAGGCTCTGGTAAAGGCCAAACCAGAAGAAGGCCTTTGGATGGAACACCACCCGGTTCCGGAGATCGGCCCGGATGACGTTCTGATCCGCATCCATAAAACAGGAATATGCGGCACGGATATCCATATCTGGAATTGGGATGAATGGGCGGCCAAAACCGTTCCCGTGCCCCTTATCACAGGTCACGAATTCGCGGGAGAGATTGTCGAACTTGGCAAAAACGTCGAAGGGCTGACAATCGGCCAGCGTTGCTCGGGTGAGGGGCATCTTATCGGTAAAACATCCCGTCAGTCGCGGGCGGGAAAATTTCACCTTGATCCAGCAACTCGCGGTATTGGTGTGAACGAACAGGGCGCATTCGCTGAATATCTGCGGCTTCCCGCCTTTAACGTTGTTCCCCTGCCGGACGAAATTTCCGATGACATCGGAGCAATCCTTGACCCGCTTGGAAATGCTGTTCACACTGCTTTGTCATTTGATCTTGTGGGCGAGGATGTATTGGTCACCGGTGCAGGACCCATCGGCATTATGGCGGCTGCAGTTGCAAGGCATGTTGGCGCGCGCCACGTTGTGATCACAGACGTTAACCCTGACCGTCTTGCACTGGCCGGCCGCGTTGCAGATGTACGCCCGGTGAATGTGCTGGAAGAGGAACTTTCAGACGTAATAGAGTCTTTTAAGATGAAACAAGGTTTTGATGTCGGGCTTGAAATGTCCGGCAATCAGGCCGCACTTGACCAGATGGTCGAAGCGCTCGTTATGGGCGGGCGGATCGCGCTTCTTGGTATTCCGCCTGGCAAATCCCCGGTCGACTGGTCGCGCATCGTTTTCAAGGCAATCACGATCAAAGGTGTCTACGGGCGCGAGATTTTTGAAACCTGGTACAAGATGATCGCCATGTTGCAGAACGGGCTGGATGTTTCTGGCGTGATCACGCATCGTTTTCATGTTGATGATTTTCGCGAAGGTTTCGCCGCGATGAAAAGCGGATCATCCGGCAAGGTTGTTCTTGATTGGGGGTAGCGTGCGGTGCAAGCGCATGACTCTATACTCGGGGCTATAGGGAATACCCCAGCCGTCTGGCTGGATCGTATCGTGGCGTCACGCGGTCTGAACGGACGCATCCTTGCAAAACTTGACTACTTAAACCCCGGCTTTTCGAAAAAAGATCGTGCCGCCTTGGGAATTGTAGAAGAGGCAGAACGAAACGGCAGCCTTAAACCCGGCCAGACAGTGGTAGAGCTGACCTCTGGTAATATGGGGACCGGTCTCGCCATTGTTTGTTCGGTCAAAGGATATCCGTTCGTTGCAGTCATGTCGCGTGGCAACTCCCCCGAACGGGCCCGAATGATGGGGGCACTTGGGGCAGAGGTTGTTCTGGTTGACCAGTGTGAAGGTTCTATCCCAGGAGAGGTTTCGGGCGGGGACCTCTCAAAGGTGGATGACGTGGCCACGCAGATCACTGTTGACCGCGGTGCCTTTCGCGCGGATCAGTTTCACAGGCTTGGCAATCCGGACGCATATGCAAACAGCACGGCGCCCGAGATTTGGGAGCAGTCTGGCGGCACCCTTGATGCCTTTGTAGATTTTGCAGGGTCTGGCGGAACCTACACCGGGACGATCCGGGGGCTTAAAGCAGTGAAACCGGAAATACGTGGATACATTGTTGAACCGGATGGTGCTGCGGTTATATCAAAACAGGCTCTGACACGCCTTAATCATCCAATTCAGGGTGGCGGATACGCGATGCCGGATTTGGCTTTCTTGGAACGCGCGCCCATCGACGGAACCCTGATTGTAACTGGTGAAGAAGCACGTGAAGCCACACGCGCATTGGCAAAGGAAGAAGGAATCTTTGCCGGATTTTCAAGCGGCGCAAATTTGGCGGCCGCTTTACAATTGCTGGCGGGTGAACTTTCGAGAATGACCATCGCGATCGTAATCTGCGACAGTGGACTAAAGTATTTGTCTACTGATCTATGGGATTAGGATCGTTCCCCGCTTGACTTCGTTGCATTTGCAACGATATACTTTGCGCCATCTTCATTACAGAATGAGTGTATGATTGTGCAGGCTTGGTCTTGTCACCTGACGGGAGGAAACGCGAATGAATGTCCAGAAATCCACACGCGAAATGACACGTGCAGCGGCGCCACAAGGCAGTATCGATCCGTATTACATGCCAGGTTTTGGGAATGATTTTGAAACGGAGGCCCTGCCGGACGCCCTGCCGCAGGGCATGAACAGCCCACAAAGATGCAACTACGGGCTCTATGGTGAGCAGCTGACCGGGACCGCGTTTACCGCGCCCAGCCATCAAAACGAACGGACATGGTGCTATCGCATTCGCCCGTCCGTCAAACACACACATCGATTCGAAAAGATCGACGTGCCGATGTGGAAATCAGCGCCCTGCATTGACCCTGATATCATTTCTCTTGGCCAATACCGCTGGGATCCGGTGCCGCATACAGACACGCCGCTGACTTTTGTCACCGGCATGTACACAATGACTACCGCTGGCGATGTGAACACTCAGGTTGGAATGGCAAACCACATCTACCTTGTTACCGCCTCTATGGAGGATGATTACTTCTTCTCGGCTGATTCAGAGATGCTGATTATTCCGCAGGACGGAAAACTTCGATTCCACACTGAACTTGGCACAATCGATCTTGCGCCAAAGGAAATTGCAATTATTCCACGCGGTCTCGTGTTCCGGGTTGAACTGCTTGAAGGGCCTGCGCGCGGTTTCGTCTGTGAAAATTACGGTCAAAAGTTTGAATTACCAGGTCGCGGCCCGATTGGTGCAAACTGTATGGCGAACCGGAGAGACTTCAAAACCCCCGTGGCGGCATTTGAAGACCGCGAAGTTCCGTCAACAGTGACAGTAAAATGGTGCGGCCAGTTCCACAAAACTAACATCGGTCATAGCCCACTTGATGTGGTCGCATGGCACGGCAACTACGCACCGGTCAAATATGATCTCAGAACATATTGTCCGGTTGGCGCTATTTTGTTTGACCACCCTGACCCATCGATTTTTACTGTATTAACAGCACCTTCCGGTGTTCCCGGTACTGCTAACATCGACTTTGCGTTATTCCGCGAACGCTGGATGGTTGCTGAAAACACCTTCCGTCCGCCGTGGTATCACAAGAACATCATGAGCGAGCTGATGGGCAACATCTATGGCCAGTATGACGCAAAACCCGAAGGTTTTGTTCCCGGCGGCATGTCGCTTCACAACATGATGTTGCCACACGGCCCTGACGAAAACGCGTTTGAGGGTGCCTCAAACTCTGACCTCAAGCCTGAAAAGCTCGACAACACCATGTCCTTCATGATCGAAACGCGCTTCCCGCAACAACTGACACCATTTGCAGCAACCGAAGCACCATTGCAGGATGATTACATCGACTGCTGGACCGGTATTCACAAGAAATTCGATGGCACCCCCGGTTTGAAGTGAGTTGGCAAAAATGAAGCTTTATAGCTATTGGCGGTCTACGGCCGCCTACCGGGTCAGAATTGCGCTGAACCTGAAGGGTATCGACCACGAAACCGTTCCGGTGGATTTGGTCAAGGATGGCGGCCAGCAACACGCGCCTGACTATGTTGCGAAAAACCCGGCGCATCTTGTTCCGTCACTGGAATTGCCTGACGGAACTGTTCTGACCCAATCGCTTGCGATCATTGATTATCTGGATGCGCTTGTGCCAGAACCCACCTTGTTGGTGACTGATCCAGTGAAGCGCGCAAAGGAACTAGCGATTGCACACACGATCGCGATGGATATTCATCCCGTAAACAACCTTCGCGTGGTACAACATCTGAGCGCTGAGTTTGGCGCAGCTGCAGATGCAAAAGCAGAGTGGATGCGCCATTGGATGAAAATCGGATTTGATGCACTTTCTGCCCTGTTAGAGCCTAACAAACCCTTTGCGGCAGGCGAAAATCCTAGTCTCGCAGACATCTGTATCGTCGCGCAGATGTATAATGCGCACCGTTGGGGTCTTGACCTTGCACCATATGCCCGTCTTCTTGAAATAGAAGATGGCTGCCTTGCGTTGAAACCCTTTGCCGATGCACGGCCAGAGGCCCAGCCAGACGCCGCCTGAAAGGAACACTATGTCCGGACTGCTCAAATCCTGGGTTGAAAGTGCCAATTCGGCAGAAACCCAATTTCCGCTTAACAACCTGCCCTACGGCGTTTTCAGCATGTATGATGAAGAGCCCCGCTGCGGAGTTGCGATCGGAGATATGATTCTGGATGTGGCATATCTGGAAGAAGAAGGCGTTATTTCAATCGACGACGAACCAGTGCTTGATCTGCCATTCTGGAACGAAGTGATGGAAACGGGCCCTGAAAACTGGTCAGCACTGCGTGCCCGATTGACAGAGATTTTGGCAGAGGGTGGCGATGACGTGCTTTCCTCTGACTCGGAAATGCGGGCTCGGGCGCTTCTGCCCATGAAAGACGCGACTTTGCACTTGCCGTTGGTCGTTTCCGAATACACGGATTTTTACGCAGGCATGCAACACGCCAAGAATATGGGTGCAATCCTGCGCGGCTCCCCTGACCTACCGGCGAACTGGTTGCATATTCCTATCGGCTACAATGGCCGTGCGTCGTCTGTCGTAGTCTCGGGCACCGAAATTCACCGCCCCCTTGGCCAAACCAAGGCCCCGGATGCAGACATCCCATCCTTTGGCCCGACCAAACGGCTTGATATAGAGCTTGAAATGGGGGCCATTGTCGGCACAACTACCGCGCTTGGCCAACCGGTCACAGTTGATCAGGCCGACGCGATGATCTTTGGGTACGTGCTGCTCAATGACTGGTCCGCGCGCGACATTCAGGGGTGGGAGTATCAGCCGCTTGGTCCGTTTCAGGGCAAAGCCTTTGGCACCACGATAAGCCCATGGATCGTAACCGCAGAGGCACTGGAGGCATTTCGCAAGCCAACACCGCCCCGCGAAAAGGAACTGCTACCTTATCTGACCGAAAACAAACCCGGACTTTATGACATATCGCTTCAAGTTGATATGCAGCCAGAGGGTGCCGCAAAACCAACCACGATTTGCCAGACAAATTACGCGCGCATGTATTACTCAGCAGCACAACAATTGTGCCATCACGCGGTCTGCGGTTGCGCGATGAACGCAGGTGATTTGTTGGGCTCTGGCACCATTTCGGGCAGCAATAGAGACGAATATGGCTCTCTGATGGAACTTAGCTGGGCCGGAAAAGAACCGATCTCGCTCGATACGGGTGAGACCAGAACCTTTATCGAAGACGGTGACACGCTGACGCTGCGAGGTCACGCGCGGGGCGATGGGTTCACGATTGGTTTTGGTGAATGTACCGGTAAAATTCTGCCGGCAATCAACTTCCCCCCCAAAACATAGATGTCCGCGATAACGACATATCCGGTGTCAGAGCGCGCCTTGCCAATCTCTGATCACATCAAGCGGCCAGAGCAGCATAATAATATTCAGCGCGAGCCCGTCGCGGATTACAATGGCCGTCAACACCTCGAAGCCGATCACAATCGCGATGCTAAGCGAAACAGGCAGCCGCCCTGCCAGCCAGAAACCGACAAACATCGCAAGAATGTCGGCAACCGAGTTGATGACGCTGTCACCATAGTAATCAAGCGATATGGTTACTTCGCGGTACCGTTCAATCACCGCATTGGTGTTCTCCAGTATCTCCCACGCGCATTCAATCAGCGTCGCAACAACCAAACGCCATCCAATTGGTACCCGGCGCGCAACCAACCAAAGGGCGGCATAAAACAAAATTCCATGAATTATGTGGCTCGGTGTGTACCAATCCGACAGATGTTGCGAGTTCTCAGAACTCATCGTCTGCCCGTGCCAAAACTTGATATAACCACAGTCACAAATGGGCACACGGCCCATGCTCAGCAAGATAACAGCCGCCGCAAGAACGATGAAGCCCGTCAGCCAATAGGGGAATGTGCGATTGTTCCAGATCATTTGGCGACGGAATCACAGGTTGTAGACTGTGTCCATCGGTATCGTGCTAAAATGTGCGGGCGTCTGGCATCCTGTGTTGAAATCGCAATGGGAAATGGGCGGAACATTCGCCTCTAACCGATGAAACCGCTTAGAATTTTTTGAAAGGGCAACTTGATGGCCAAAGCATTCGCATCACAAGGCGATATGAGCGAGAAGAAAACCAGCTTTACTGAGGTGGGCGATGGGCTGTGGGCCTTTACCGCAGAAGGGGACCCCAATTCAGGTGTTATCATCGGTGATGACAGCGTCATGGTGATCGAAGCTCAGGCCACGCCGCGCCTTGCGAAAAAGGTGATCGAGGAGATCCGCAAAGTCACTGACAAACCGATCAGCCATCTCGTTCTGACGCACTACCACGCAGTCAGAGTTCTTGGCGCCAGCGCCTATGGCGTATCGCAGATCATCATGTCAGACGTTGCGCGATCAATGGTCGTGGAACGCGGCCAGGAAGACTGGGACAGTGAGTTTCAGCGCTTTCCGCGGCTGTTTGAAGGCCATGAATCCATTCCAGGCCTGACCTACCCCACAACAACCTTTTCAGACAGCATGACCGTCTATCTGGGCAATCGCAGGGTCGATATCATGCAATTGGGCCGCGCCCATACTGCTGGCGATGCAGTTGTCTGGGTGCCGGATGCCGAAGTGATGTTTACCGGCGATATCGTAGAATACCATTCTGCCTGCTATTGTGGTGACGGACATTTTGGTGACTGGGGGGACACGCTGGACAACATTGCATTCTTTGATCCGTCCTCAATTGCACCGGGGCGAGGGGACGCGTTGGTTGGCCGCGAGATGGTTTATGCGGCAATTGAAAGCACCCGTGACTTTGTAGAAAGCACTTATCGCCCCGCCGCTCGGGTTGCTGCGAAAGGTGGTACACTCAAAGAAGCATGGGACGCAGTTCGTGCAGAATGTGACCCTAAGTTTGCTGAATATGCGATTTATGAGCATTGCCTGCCCTTCAACGTGGCCCGCGCCTATGACGAAGCACGCGGCATAGACACCCCTCGTATCTGGACCGCACAACGCGATCTGGAAATGTGGGATGCGTTGCAAGGTTAAACACCAAACAGACGGAACTGGCAAAGAACTGGACGGCTAGAAAAGGCAAAGACGATGACCAAAATATTTGAAACACCGCTCTATCCATACACCCGTTCGCCGGATCAGGATGTATCCAGGATACGGCACCCGGTTGTTGTGATTGGGGCGGGTCCGGTCGGGCTCGCTGCTGCGATCGACCTTGCCCAACAGGATGTTCCGGTCATTGTTCTGGATGACAACGACAAGGTCAGCTTTGGATCACGGGCCATTTGTTTCGCCAAACGACCGCTCGAAATCCTTGATAGACTCGGATGTGGTGACCCGATGGTGAACAAGGGGGTCACCTGGAACACCGGCAAAGTGTTCTTTGGTAAGCGCGAAACCTATAAATTTGATCTTCAGGCCGACGCTGGCCATAAACGCCCCGCTTTCATCAACCTTCAACAGTATTACTTAGAAGAATATTTGGTAAATCGCGTTCGCGAGCTTGAAGCAGAAGGTAAACCAATCGAAATTCGTGGCCGAAACAAGGTCTCTGCAATTGCGCGGCATGATGATCAGGTGACGTTGGAAATTGATACGCCCGAGGGACCCTATAACCTCGAAGCGGAATGGCTGATTGCCTGTGATGGGGCAAATTCACCAACCCGCCGGATGTTGGGGTTCGACTTTGTTGGCCGCATTTTTGAGGATAACTTCCTGATTGCTGACGTTATCATGGAAGCAGATTTTCCGTCAGAACGCTGGTTCTGGTTTGATCCGCCGTTCAACAAAGGGCAATCAGCCCTGTTGCACAAACAGCCCGATGGTGTCTGGCGCATTGACCTGCAGCTTGGTTGGGACATCGACATAGAGCGGGAAAAACGCCCTGAAAACGTTATTCCGCGGCTGAGGGCGATGCTTGGTGAAGACGCGCGTTTTGATCTGGAATGGGTCTCTATCTACACGTTCCAGTGCCGGCGGATGGAAAATTTCCGCCATGGTCGCGTATTGTTTGCGGGCGATTCCGCGCATCAGGTCAGCCCCTTTGGTGCCCGCGGGGCAAATTCCGGTCTGCAAGACACCGATAACCTGATCTGGAAGCTGAAACTGGTGTTAGACGGTAAAGCGCCGGATACCCTGCTCGACACTTATGATGCCGAAAGGGTCTATGGCGCGGAAGAGAACATACTTAACTCTTCCCGTTCGACCGATTTCATCACACCAAAATCCGATATCAGCCGAATTTTCCGCGATGCGGTGCTTGATTTGGCCGAGCAGCACGAATTTGCCCGCCCGTTGGTTAACTCCGGCCGTTTGTCCGTACCTTGTGTCTACGATGGCTCAAGCCTGAACACCCCGGATGAAACAACATTGCCGGAAGACACCCGCCCCGGCGCACCTGCACTTGACGCACCTCTGGCAGATTTCTGGCTTCTGGATGCGCTTGGCAACCATTTTCAATTGCTCGCGATCGGGACAGATGCGCCTGATTTTCTGGATGTTGATGGTATTCGGGTCGAAACCCTGCGCGTCGCACCGGGCGAAAGTCCAACTTTTGATGACCGCTATCTTGGTGAAAAATCATCGGCAATCTACTTGATGCGGCCAGATCAACATGTTGCCGCCCGTTGGGTCGAATATGACGAGGCGGCCGTACGTAACGCCGTCCTTCGCGCAACAGCCCAGGCTTGAGGAGAGTCCTTATGTTAATCACCACCCCTAATATTCCTGACGCCGACGGCTTTTATGCGGAACTGCTTGATCTGCACGAGTCCCACACCAAGGAAGAAAGCGATGCGCTGAATGCACGGCTTGTTCTGTTGCTTGCAAATCATATCGGTGATCGCAAGGTGCTGAGCGAAGCGATCACTGCCGCGAAGCTCAAAAAATGAACTACTAAGCCTTAATAGGGTCTATTTTGATGCGACCAGCGGGTGTGATTTGCCAAACTTCACGCCCTTCAAGCACCACTGCGGAAATGGCGTCACCGTAACCAGCGCCCGTGTCGATATTTAGCCGGTTGCCATAATGTGTGACTGCCTCAACCGGGGTATGGCCATGCACAATAAGTGGGCCATGGTCAGCGGTACTATTGTGAAATTCTGCCCGAATCCAAAGCAAGTCATCCTCTGATTGCTCTGCCAGCGGCACTCCGGGACGTATGCCCGCATGGGCGAAAAACACGTCACCCCGGGCGACAAAATGCTCCAGAGACTGAAGAAACTTTACATGTGCTTCCGGAACTTTGGCCAACGCCTCCGCGAACACGTCTGCCTGTGGGCGGGCATCTGCATTTTCGATTCCATATGACATCAGCGTGGTATTCCCGCCCAAACGAGGGTGCAGCCAGCCCAATGTCGGGTTCAACAGGGGGTCTTGGTGGTTTGCGTCATGCATAAATCCGGCAAACATGCGGTCGTGGTTGCCTTTTAGCACGCGCCAGAGTTTTCCCTCTGTAATGCCATTTAGCAGATAGTTGATGACACCCCGGCTATCAGGGCCACGATCCGTCAAATCACCGATATGGATAACAGGTGCCTCAAAATCACCGATTTGCGCACGATCCTGCTCGATAAGCTGATGAATAGCTTTCAGTTTATCTAGGTAGCCGTGAATGTCGCCTATGGCGTAGGTCCGGTTTGTCATATGTCCTCCGGCCCGGCACGGGCACGAGTATGCAAAAGCAATGACGCTGCCCACAATGGGGCTGCGTCATACTCAGATAACACCTGTTCAGGTTCAGGCAACGTCAAATTCAAGCGGTTTCACAGATTTGAACAGGCCTGTATCGCAAAGCTTTTTCAACACCGGGTCGCTAATCACGTCATCAACGTAAAGCAGCGCAATCGCTTCGCCGCCAACCGCAGCACGGCCAAGCGTAAAGTTCGCGATGTTTACACCGTTCTCGCCCATGGTCTGGCCGAGTGTGCCAATGATACCCGGTACGTCATTGTTTGTGGTGTAGAGCATGTGCTGCCCGATCTCAGCATCAATATTGATGCCCTTGATCTGGATAAACCTTGGTTTTCCATCACTAAATACCGTCCCCGCGATCGAACGCTCGCGCTCGTCCGTGACAACCGTCAGCTTGATATAAGCATCAAACACACCAGATTTTTCCTGTGTGGTTTTAGACAGGGAAATTCCGCGTTCTTTTGCAATCACCGGAGCAGACACCATGTTCACATCCGGGTTCGAGGCCTTCATGATCCCTGAAATCGCTGCGCAATTCAGGGCCTCGAGGTTCATAGTAGACACCACACCATCGTAGAGGATGTTGATTGCCTTGATCGGTTCTTCCGTCATCTGACCGATGAAAGCGCCCAGATGTTCGGCCAGTTTGATCCACGGTCCCATGACCATGGCTTCTTCAGCAGTGACCGAAGGCATGTTCAGCGCATTGCTGACGGCACCCGTCAGCAGGTAGTCTGACATCTGTTCAGCAACTTGCAGCGCCACATTTTCCTGTGCTTCGGTTGTTGCAGCACCCAGATGCGGGGTGCAAACCACGTTTGGCAGGTTGAAAACCGGGCTTTCGGTTGCAGGTTCGACTGCGAACACATCCAGGGCGGCCCCGGCAACATGTCCGGACTTAAGCGCTTCTGCCAAGGCTTCTTCGTCAATCAGGCCACCACGAGCACAGTTCACGATCCGCACGCCTTTTTTCGTCTTTGCGATGTTTTCACGGCTCAGGATGTTACGGGTCTTGTCGGTCAAAGGTACGTGAAGCGTGATGAAATCAGCCCTCTCGAGCAATTCATCCAGCTCAACCTTTTTCACACCCAGTTGCGCGGCGCGTTCTTCGCTGAGGAAGGGGTCATAAGCAATGACCTTCATCTTAAGGCCAATCGCCCGGTCACAAACGATACCGCCAATATTGCCTGCGCCAATTACGCCAAGTGTTTTGCTTGTTAGCTCAACGCCCATGAATTTTGATTTTTCCCATTTTCCGGCATGGGTAGAGGCACTCGCCTCGGGAATTTGCCGGGCGACGGCCATCATCATCGAAACGGCGTGTTCTGCCGTCGTGATCGAGTTACCAAACGGTGTGTTCATCACGATCACACCTTTTTTGGACGCCGCATTCAGATCAACGTTATCGACGCCGATTCCCGCGCGGCCAATCACCTTCAGGTTTGTTGCGGCATTGATTAGCTTTTCCGTCGCCTTGGTGGCGGACCGGATAGCGAGACCATCGTATTGTCCAATCACTTCCAGCAGGCGGTCTTTGTCTTTGCCTAGGTTGGGTTCAAAATCCACATCGA
The DNA here is from genome assembly GCF_023015645.1 of Pseudohalocynthiibacter sp. F2068. Taxonomy (NCBI): domain Bacteria; kingdom Pseudomonadati; phylum Pseudomonadota; class Alphaproteobacteria; order Rhodobacterales; family Paracoccaceae; genus Pseudohalocynthiibacter; species Pseudohalocynthiibacter sp. F2068. The sequence continues at coordinate 76,935 of NZ_JALKAK010000012.1, read as the reverse complement.
TCCCGCGATCACGGAAAATCTGAACGGCGGTTTCACTGAGCTTGTCAGAGACGAGTACTTTGGGGGCCATTGGGCTCTCCTGAATATTGTAAAACTTTAAAATTCGGGGTTTGCAACCTTTAAAGAGTTGCAAGTTCCTGCCGTTTAGGCCGCCTCGGACAGCGCGGCAATTTCAGCGCTGAACGCCCAGTTAAGCCACGGCAACATCGCCTCGATATCAGAGGTTTCAACCGTCGCACCGCACCAGATCCGCAAACCCGCTGGGGCATCGCGGTAAGCGCCAATGTCATAAGCCACACCTTCGCTTTCCAGCCGCTTTGCTATGGCCTTGGCAAAAGTTGCGCCGTCTTTGATACGGGTGTCTGCGAACTTCAGACAGACAGAGGTGTTAGACCGTGTTGCCGGTACTTCTGCCAGGAAATCGATCCAGTCATGATCGGCTACAAACGTCTCTATTACTGCGGAATTTGCGTCTGCGCGGGCAATCAGACCCTTTAGGCCACCAACCGATTTTGCCCAGTCAAGCGCGAACAAATAATCCTCAACGCATAGCATCGAGGGGGTGTTGATGGTTGCGCCCTGAAAGATACCTTCAATCAGTTTACCAGCTTTGGTCAGGCGGAAAATTTTAGGCAGAGGCCAGGCCGGGACGTAAGTTTCGAGCCGTTCAACCGCGCGCGGGCTAAGGATGAGCATCCCATGCGCCGCTTCACCACCAAGCACTTTCTGCCAGCTGTATGTTGTAACGTCGAGCTTGTCCCAAGGCAAATCCTGCGCAAATGCAGCCGAAGTCGCATCGCAGATTGTCAGGCCCGCACGGTCCGCCGGGATGAAATCACCGTTCGGAACACGCACGCCGGATGTGGTGCCGTTCCATGTGAAAACCACATCGCGGGTGAAGTCTGTCGTCGCGAGATCAGGGAGCTGGCCATAGTCAGCCGTGCGAATATTTGCGTTGAGTTTCAGTTGTTTAACAACATCTGTAACCCATCCGGAGCCAAAACTTTCCCACGCCAGCATTTCAACCGGACGGGCACCTAGCAAAGACCACATCGCAATTTCCATCGCGCCGGTATCGGACGCAGGCATAATGCCAATACGGTAGTCAGCCGGAATACCAAGCACTTCGCGCGTCGTTTCGATCGCAGCTTTCAGCTTGTCCTTGCCAATAGCAGCCCGGTGCGAACGGCCCAAAGGCGCGTCAGCAAGCTTGGCAGGAGTCCATGTGGGGGGTTTGGCGCAAGGGCCAGAAGAAAAACGCGGGTTAGCCGGCCGCGTTACCGGTTGTTTCGTATCCATTGATGGATATCCTCTCAGATATTCGCCCTTCGTTGGGGAAGGGTGTCCCACTGCCGGACATACGGGCGGAAACAGGCTGGCGCAAGTCACAAAAAGGCGATATTGCGCCGCTTGAGCTGCAAAAAACGACCCAAACGTCCACTATCGGAAACCTGTCTATGTTCATTGCCACTCTTCTGACCAACCCCAAAAACCCTGTGCTGGAACCTGCAACGGTCGATGCATTACGCAATGCCTGGGGCGGGGGGGATGCACAGTGGCTTTCCCCAGATGTTGCCGCAGAATTTGCCATTGCGACGGTGCCGGGAAACCGTTGGGATGTCTGGGGAGAGATGCAAAAACTGGGTATCGATCTTGTGGTTCAACCCGTTGAGAACCGTAAGAAAAAAATGCTTCTGGCGGATATGGACAGCACCATGATCCAACAGGAATGCGTGGACGAACTGGCCGCGGAAGCGGGCGTCGGCGAACGGGTGGCAGGTATAACCGCACGGGCCATGAATGGCGAACTGGATTTCGAAGATGCGTTGCGCGAACGGGTTGGTTTACTAAAGGGTTTAGACGCAAAGGTAATAGAAAAAGTTCTTGCAAACCGGATCACCTATATGCCGGGTGGCAAGGCAGTGGTTGCGACAATGAAAGCGAACGGTGCACATGCCGCTTTAGTATCTGGCGGCTTTACGGCTTTCACCGCGCGCGTTGCTGCAACGCTGGGATTCGACGAAAATCGGGCGAATACACTGCTCGTATCAGACGGAAAGCTAACCGGAGAGGTTGGGGTTCCAATTCTTGGCCGCGAAGCAAAGGTTACAGCGTTGAAAGAGATTTCAACGCGCCTTGGCCTGAACGCAGAAGATGTGATGGCCGTTGGCGATGGCGCGAACGACCTTGGAATGCTGGGGCTAGCCGGAGCAGGCGTTGCGCTCCACGCAAAACCCATTGTGGCCGCCGAATGCGACATTCGCATCAATCACGGTGACCTTACCGCACTCTTGTTTATCCAAGGCTATTCCCGTGATGAATTTGTGAACTGAATACGCCGTGTAAACGCAAAACACTTTGGCCTCAGAGCAACGCCGCCGAAGGCCGTACAGAGCCGACTTCGATACCGCGCCGATTTAACATTGGGCCATTCATCCGCTTCAATGTGGCAGGGTGATTAGGGTCTAACACACCTAATTTCGTCAGAATCGCAGCAATAGCGCATTCTGAACCACGGGTCCCACCGTCGACGATTTTGACCGCAACGCCAAGCTTCTTCTCCGGAATAATTGCGACGAAAACACCATCTGCCCCAGTTTTGATTGCGACCTTGCCATCCATTGCCCGCATCATTTCGGTGCAGGCACGGCCTTCTCCCGCAACAAGCTCTGGATAGGTGGCCATTGCTTGTACCAATTGCGCTGCCGCGCGTTCACGCACAGATGCGCCATCGGCGGAACAGGACGCAAAAAACGACATTGCCCGCGCCAGCCCGTGAACGGTTGTCGCAAAGTTCGGGGCGGAACAGCCGTCAATACCGTAGCCGGGTGTTTCCTGTCCGGTGACCTCTTCAAAGGCTTCTTTGACTGCCTTCTGTACCGGGTGGTCAGGCTCAATATATTCGGAACCCGCGTTCAGATGCTTGGCTAGCGTAAGAAAGCCTGCGTGCTTGCCCGAGCAGTTGTTGTGCAGTTGGCAGGGTTCTTCATACGCCCGTATCAACCCATTACGCGCTTCTGTATCGTCCGGCTCTTGCGGACCACAACGCAGATCACCTTCGCCAAGCCCAAGATCGGACAGCCATGCAGAAACCCTGCTTGTATGAATGAGGGCGCCCTGATGGGATGCGCAAGAAAGTGCAAGCTGTTCTGTGGTCAGCCCCGCCGCCGCCGCCGCGCCGCTTTCGATCAGGGGAAGCGCCTGCACCATCTTGCAGGAAGACCGTGGCAAGATCACCCGGTCAGGGTTGCCCCACGCCTGAACAATATCGCCAGAGGAATCGCAAATTACAGCATGACCACGGTGCGTGGATTCCAAAAAAGGGCCACGCCATACTTCTACTAAGGTTACCGGATCGGTCATTCTTGCTCCTCCCAACGGCTCCTGCGCAATTTTCCGCTAACAGGGCTTTTAAATATAAGCAGTTATGCGCTAATGTGATCGCATCGAATAGTAAACAGCCTGATGAATAAATAAGGTCCGGAAAGGGCTAATTTGGCTAGGCTCATCTGAGGCACATACAGTTGGAGACTGTGAGAACCATGAAATCACTTTTAGCACGTGGACTGGGTGGTGCGATTTTTGCACTGGCAGCGACAGGCGTCTTTGCACAGGAAACATCAGATAACCGTGTCGCAGCGAGCACCGATTGGAGCGTTTTTGTCGAAGATAACCCGACAGAATGCTGGGCCGTTTCAAGCCCGAAAGAAACCGTAAATACCAAGGACAACAGGGTGGTCGCCGTCCGGCGCAGTGAGATATTGCTTTTTGTCTCATATCGTCCGGGGTCAAACGTAAATGGTGAAGTTTCCTTTACCGGTGGCTATCCGTTTGCAGGTGGCTCAACCGTTCAGCTTCAAATTGGGGATAGCGGTTTTGAGCTTTTCACAACGGGTGAAAACGCATGGCCAGCCTCAAGTGCCGATGACGCAAAAATCATAACTGCAATGAAACGTGGTGCCCAAGCAGTCGTGACCGGGCGTTCCGCACGTGGGACGGTTACACGTGATACGTTTTCTTTGCTGGGCTTTACTGCAGCACTTGACGAAGCCGAAAATCGTTGTGGCAGTTAAGATGTATTTAGGTGTGGCATGATTAGTTTCCCTCGCATGCCAAGTTTGTGAAATATGTTCCCGACGTGTGAAGGGCGAGACTGAAAATGCCTGCACCTTTTCTTTCAGAAATCAAATATCTGGGCCCTGGTGCGCAGGATTTTGTCGAAGTGGTTCTGGATGAGGGTGCTGATTCTTCTGGTGTTCAGATCGTTATCTACAATTCGAACGGAACGATAAGGTCTATAAATGATCTTGGCTCGGTTGTCGGTACGATAGCGGGTGATGACATCTATGTTGTTGATGCCGCTATCAACAAAAATGGTGCTGTTGCACTGGTTGTTGACGGAACGGTCACATCGTTCGTTTCTTTCGCTAGGGTGGTGGATGCATCCGAAGGCCCCGCGTCTGGTAGCAGTTCAACCCAGATCGGTGAATCAAACTCACAGAATGCGTCGCTTGTTTCGATTGATGGGGTCAATTTTTCAGACCAGACCCCGCCCGACCCCGGTGTTGTCCCCTGTTTTCTGAAGGGGACCTTGATCGAAACTGACAAAGGTCTCTGCCCTATAGAAGATTTGTGCGTCGGAGATAAAGTCCTGACCGCAGAAAGTGATTTTGCGGCGATAGAATGGGTGGCGTCGCGAAAATTGGATATTCAGGGCTCACGCGACCGTCATCTGTTACCCATTCTCATCCCAAAAGGAAGCCTTGGAAAAGATACGCCTGAACGCGATCTTATTGTGTCGCCAAGTCATCGGGTTTTGCTGCGCGCACCTGTATTCAACCTGATGTTTTTCTCTTCAGATGTGCTGGTTCCGGCGCGGCATCTGGTTGGAACAAACGGAATTCGCGTTTGTACGCATCTCCGTCAGCCCGAATATTTTCATATCCTGTTTGAAGAGCACGAACTTGTCTGGTCGGAAGGCGCACTGACGGAAAGCTTTCACCCAAGTGTCGCCGCCGCGTCCGGTTTTGCCAAAGAAGCGCAGGAAGAACTCCGTTCACTTTTCCCAGAGCTGTTTACAAACCCGATTTCAATTGGTCCGGTCCATTCCTATTGTCTGAAGTCTTTTGAGACACACGCAGCCCTGCATTCTTCTGACTGGCAGGGTGTCGGCAGGATTGGCGACACTGGCTATGGTGGTTCTCATCTTCTCTGAATTGGTGTAGAACGCGCGTCCGAGTCTCTGGAGAATGCGCCATGTCGGCCAATACCCCTATAACGCAGGATGTTCTGACTATCCCGCGCAAGCAACCTGAAGGTGGCAAGGCCAATCTTGTCGGCCTTACACGCGATGCGTTGCACGCTGCCTTGATTGCGGCTGGGACGCCCGACAAACAGGCCAAGATGCGGGCTGGGCAGGTTTGGCAGTGGCTCTATCAAAAGGGTGTGCGCAGCTTTGATCTGATGTCCAACCTCAGCAAAGACTACCGCGCGTTGTTGGAAGAACACTTTATTATAGAAGTCCCCGAGGTAGTAACCAAGCAAGTCAGCGAAGATGGGACTCGCAAGTATCTGGTGCAGATCGCCGGCGGACACGAAGTGGAAATCGTCTATATCCCCGAAGAAAGTCGCGGAACGCTCTGCGTGTCCTCTCAGGTTGGGTGCACTTTAACCTGCTCGTTTTGCCACACGGGTACTCAGAAACTTGTGCGAAATCTGACGGCGGCCGAAATAATCGGGCAAGTGATGGTCGCAAGGGATGATCTGGGCGAATGGCCTGAACTTGGAAAACCAAACCCGCCAGAAGCACGGTTGTTGTCCAACATCGTACTGATGGGCATGGGGGAGCCGCTTTACAACTTTGAAAACGTCCGCGACGCGATGAAAATCGCGATGGACCCCGAAGGTATATCACTTTCGCGTCGGCGCATCACATTGTCGACCTCAGGTGTCGTGCCGGAAATTGCACGTACCGCTGAAGAGATCGGCTGCCTTCTGGCAATATCCTTTCATGCCACAACCGATGAAGTGCGTGACAAGCTGGTTCCAATCAACAAACGCTGGAATCTGCAGGCCTTGCTTGACGCCCTACGCGCTTATCCCAAGGCGTCTAATTCAGAACGCATCACCTTTGAATACGTGATGCTCAAGGGAGTAAACGACAGCGACGAAGATGCGCACCGCCTGATGGAACTGATCAAGGGCATCCCGGCCAAGATCAACCTGATCCCGTTCAACGAATGGCCAGGTGCGCCGTACGAACGTTCAAGCAACAACCGTATTCGCGCCTTTGCCGATATCGTTCATAATGCTGGCTATGCCTCGCCAGTGCGTAAACCAAGGGGCGAGGATATCATGGCCGCCTGTGGACAGTTGAAATCTGCAACCGAGCGTGCGCGTAAAAGCCGCAAACAGATCGAAGCTGATGCCGGGCTTGGGAAGTGACGAATGCCGCATGACCATCACGGCCACCATGGTCACGCCCACATAGACCCTGATGCAGGTGATCGGCGTGTCGCACTGGCTGTTCTGGTCAACTTTGGTCTGGCCTTTGTTCAAATCGTCGGCGGCTTGCTGTCAGGTTCGCTCGCGCTGATCGCAGATGCGATTCATAATCTCAGCGATGCCGTGTCGCTGGTGATTGCCTTTGGTGCCCGGAAAATTGCCAGACGCCCTGCGGATAGCGACATGACCTTTGGCTATGCCCGCGTCGAAACAGTCGCTGCACTTATCAACTACACCACGCTGATCGTGATCGGGATTTATCTGATCTACGAAGGGGTGATGCGGATTTTTGATCCCGTCGGAATTGACGGCTGGATCGTTGTCATAATTGCTGCCGTTGCACTGTCAGTTGACCTTGTGACGGCAGCGCTGACGTACACAATGTCCAAGGACAGCATGAACATTCGCGCCGCCTTTTTGCATAATCTCGCGGATGCGCTGGGCTCTGTCGCGGTGATTGTCGCGGGAACGCTGATCATACTTTACGACTGGATGATCGTTGATCCGATCGTAACCCTGATGATCGCGGCCTATATCCTTTGGCATGCCGCAGTCGAAATTGGTGATGTGATCCGCGTCCTGATGCTGGGCCGTCCGCCTTCGGTCAAGATGGATGACGTGCTTAAAGCTATGAAAAATATAGACGGGGTTACAGGCGTGCATCACGTGCATCTTTGGCAATTGGAAGAAAAGAAAGCCGCCCTTCAGGCGCATGTTGTCATTGGCGAAGGACGCTGGGGTGATGCGGATGCGATCAAAACCCGCATCCGCACTGTTTTGGCCGACCTAAAGATCGACCATAGCACGCTTGAAATGGAATGTTCGCGGCATGTTTGTCTTGATACACCTGTGGTCGGCCACTAAGCCTTACTCCAGAATTGTAGGCGAATGGTTCTCTGGCCAGTTTTCAATAATATCCACGGCCTGTTGCGCCGTATCGACGAATTGAAACAGCTTTAAATCCTCTGCCGAAATTGTTCCCGCCTCGGATAGCGCCTCCCAGTTGATGATTTTACGCCAGAACGATTCACCAAACAGTAGGAAGGGTACGGCTTTCATCCGGCCAGTTTGAATCAGTGTCAGGCTTTCAAACATTTCGTCCAGCGTTCCAAATCCACCGGGGAAGACAGCAACCGCCTTGGCGCGCATCAGGAAGTGCATCTTACGAATGCCGAAGTAGTGGAAGTTGAAGCATAGACCGGGAGTCACATATTCATTGGGTGCTTGTTCATGGGGCAGTACAATGTTGAGACCAATTGAATGTCCGCCCACGTCAGCCGCCCCGCGATTTCCAGCCTCCATGACGCCAGGGCCGCCACCCGTTGCGATGACATCTTCGCGGCCACCGCTTTTTTGGGATTTTATCGTCATCAGTCGGGAAAATTCACGCGCCACGTCGTAGTATTTTGACAGATCGGCCAGTGTCTCTGTGCGCGCTGAATCTTTTTTTGAAGGTTCGGGTATGCGCGCACCGCCAAAAAGAACAATTGTGCTTTGAATGCCATGTTCATCCAGAAGCATCTCTGGCTTTAGCAGTTCCAGTTGCAACCGGACGGGCCGCAATTCGTCCCGGCAAAGAAATTCCTCATCCGCAAAAGCCAGTCGATAAGATGGCGCGCGGGTTTGTGGGGTGTCCGGAATCTCGCGGGCCGTTTTCATGTCCTCGTGAGAATGGCGAAACGGATGCCGACGGCTATCATCTTTCATATGCGCGTTCCTTATTTACTTACTGTCCTGCATTGCGCGGTTACTCTCTTTTGGTCTATAGGCTTCGCCCAACCGAGGCCATACACGAATTGGATACGCCCGATGTCGAATGAACAACTAGAGACTGCCATCGAAGCCGCCTGGGAGGCGCGTGATACTATCACTCCGTCAACGACTGGCGAAGCCCGCGAGTCGATTGAAGACACGCTGAATGCGCTCGACAGCGGTAAGCTGCGCGTGGCGGAACGCCGTGAAAACGGGGACTGGCACGTCAACCAATGGGCAAAGAAAGCAGTGCTTCTTGGGTTTCGCATAAAGGATATGGAGCCACACGCAGGCGGGCCGCAAGGTTCCGGCTGGTGGGATAAGGTTGATAGTAAATTCAACGGCTGGGGTGAAAACCAGTGGCGTGCTGCAGGCTTTCGCGCAGTGCCCGGCAGTATCGCCCGCAAATCCGCATTTATCGCGCCCGGTGTGGTCTTGATGCCATCGTTCGTGAACCTTGGAGCCTATGTCGATGAAGGTACAATGGTTGACACATGGGCCAGCGTCGGAAGCTGCGCACAGATCGGCAAGAACGTGCATCTTTCTGGCGGTGTTGGCATTGGCGGCGTTCTTGAGCCGATGCAGGCAGGACCGACGATTATTGAGGATAACTGTTTCATTGGCGCGCGTTCCGAGGTTGTGGAAGGCTGTATCGTTCGCGAAGGTTCTGTTCTAGGGATGGGCGTTTACATTGGCCAGTCCACCAAGATCGTCGACCGTGAAACTGGCGCCGTAACTTATGGTGAAGTTCCTGCCGGCTCTGTCGTTGTTTCGGGGTCGATGCCGTCAAAGAATGGCGTCAACCTATACTGTGTTGTTATCGTGAAAAAGGTAGACGCACAGACGCGGTCAAAAACCTCTATTAATGAGTTACTTCGTGACTGAGAAAGTAGCTGATAAGCCTAAGAAAAAATCTCGCCAGCAGGTCTATACCCTGCTGGTCGAGGTCGGCCGTTCTACGGGTGACGGGTTACCCAAAACCGCAACAGGTGCGGCGTTGATGATCTATGCGTCGGGCGTTGATGAAGCAGAGGCCGTGCGTGAAACTGTCGCGATCCTCAAGCAGGCAGAGATGGCACCACTGGATGTTTCCGGGTACGGCACACTTGAGGAACGGCTTGCTGAAGGTCACGATATCGGGGACGAGGAAAAAGACCTGATGAACCGTGCGCTTATTGAAAACTCTGTAATCGTTGCGCAGATGACACCGTTCTATGATACCTGATCGGCAGGCCCAGATCACCTAGCCTGCGCGCATAGATTTCAACGTGTAGGCCTCGAAGGGGCGTAAAACTGGTCGCGATGGTTCGGTGTGAACCGGTAATTCATCTGAAAAATCTTCGCCAGATGGTTGTGGCCTGAACAGGCTCTCAACACTACTTCCCGCCACGTTCAAAATCTCTGGACGGTCAAACAGTAACTGATAGTAGCGAATAGTTTTCAATCGCGTTTCGGGTAAAACGGAATAGGTGTCTTGCAAATGCTCTGCATTGATCAGGACCTCTTCTTCTCCGAAAAGATACTCGACCATGTCACCTTCGACCAAAAGACGCAAATTCCGCGCAACCATGATATCTTGGTTTAGCTCGAAATACGGGGCGCGAAGCCGCAAAGGCTGATAGTGACCATGCGCCGGAACATCACGCACCATAAGGCAGCGTATAGGCTGAGGACCACTGTCCAGTGTTGAAACCAAATCACCCACGCGCAGGTTTTGCACAAGCTCTGGCCCATTTGGCGTTTCCACCGGTGAAGACGCGACAATTCCGGGGATAAGGCCATGTTCTTCAATCTGGTCCGAAAACGTAAAAAACAGAACTTCTGAAACAGCACGCGTGCTTTCGGGTGACATCGTCATGTGATGGACGTCAACGACAGGAACTGGCAACGGATCCGACACGTCTTTGGTATGCACAGACCCGTCATCAAGGTTTTCAATCGTTAGCTGCCCCCAGCGTTGCGGGGCATCCCAGGAGAAAATGATCCTGGAGGGTTGCGCGCGAACAAGCGCGCCCTCCCCCGTTTCCAACGTAATCTGACGTGACCCCTGAATATGTCGTAAAATGACAGTGTCGTTCTGTGTAAGACTGATTTTTAGCTGCGTTCCCCAATCGGAAACTGAATAAAAATTTATCAGTTCCAATGCGTTTGAATTTTCTTCAAGCGTGGAAATTTCGATGACAAGGCTACCCTTTGCCAAAAGCTGCTCGTCAGATGGTTTGGAACCGCCTACTGCCGACGGATGTGATATCCCAAGAGGAGAAAAAAATGAGTTAGAAAAATCGCAAAGCGCCAGCCAGGTCATCTTGGATTATCACACTCTTTTCAGCTCGCCCCATTGCAGGTGTCCGGTATCGGCGCAAATGCACAGTTTTGGCTGTTGCGTCTGACAGGTAAGCAAGGGTTTTCTTTCTTGTCTTCGCCCCTGTTACGCTGCAACGCTCCTTGCAATCAAGACCCGAGCTTCATAGGCGCGCAGGGTTCGGCGCGCGGCCGGGCTGTATCCAAGGCCAGTATCCGGATTAAGTTCAGGAAAAATTGAACATATCTCTTCAACACATTCCCGTTCAAAGCTGCGTGTTGTCTGAGGGCCGGGCAGAAAGCTCTCGGTTGCCAGGCCTTCTGAGAACACGACCTGATGGCGGTCAAACAGGATATGCACATAGTCAACCATACCGCCTTCTTGCGAACGTACCGTGTAGTCGTTGACGAGGTCTTTAGCGGCGATCAAAACTTCGGCTTCTCCGAACAGCAGTTCTGCAAGACTATCGCTGATCAAAATCCGGTGCTGCGGCGACACCAAAAGTTCGCGATGCGAGCCAAACGTATTTGCCTTGATGCATATCGGCGCAAGATTGTCTTTGGCTGGAACACGTCGCTGGCCTATCCATCGTACGGGCTGGGGGCCGTCGTCATGGGTGATAACCAGATTGCCGGGCTCAAGCGTTTCAACAGGCACTTCACCGTCAGGCGTAAGGATCATGGTGCCAGCCACAAAACACGGTATCGTGTTGACGGTCACAAATGCGGTATCAGAAATCCCATTTCCACCGCCATTTGCAACGGTGTAAGTGAAGTTGACACTTTCCTCGTCGGCGTCTGTTGTAATGGAAAACGTTCCATCCGCATTCAGAGAAACCTGCTGCCCGGTCGCCAGTGTCACGGTATCGCCTGCTACGACAGCGTTTCCATTGATATGTGTAACTGTTAACGAGCTTCCGTTTGGGCCGGTATCATTTGCGAGAACGTCAAGAGTTTTAGTGCCGCTTATTCCAATATCAACTGTATCATCTGATGCGATCAGCGCAGTCTGAACGCTGTTTCCAGCGATCAGCAGATTTGAATCATAGTTTGAATCCCCGACGTCCGCGATGCCGATCCGGATCGAGTTCAATTGGCCGGGTACAACAACCATCTTGAGCGTCATTGTGACAGTAAAGCCGTCCATTTCAGTGTTGAACGCATCAGACGTGTTGTCATTGTAGAGATTTACGTTGTTGGTGTCGTTGACGTTTCCGACATTCGTCTGGCCAGAGCCAATTGCCAGTTGAACGGGGTTGCCGTTTACCCAAACACCGACCGCGTCATTATAAATTGAATTTGTGTACTCCGGGTATTCATCAGACGAGAACACAAACTGCATTGTCAAAATGTTGCTGTCCGGAATGAAATCGACATCCAGCATTGACGCGTCGTAGGTTTTAGTGCCGGCAAGAGAATTAAAGTCTGGGTCGTTATTTACACCCTTGGTGTTGGTGGATGTATTGGTCGATTGGTTGGACTGCCCCGATGAATTGGTAAAATCCTTGGCACGTCCAGTTGACAGGATAACGCCCGTGTCGCCCGGCGTGACACCGGGGGAGGTGTTATCGCCGTCTGAGTAAGTACCGGATGAGTTCTTGTCGCCTGAGTAACTTGCGCCGACAACAGTAACACCGTCGCCAAATATCGTATTTGCCATGCTAACGGCGTTAGCTTTGGTGTTGATCGGAAGTTCCGATGCTGTAACCATGTCTGCCCCCGGCCCTGCAAGGAGGCAACGCAAACATATAGCCGGGCATAGCCCAGCCATCATCGATATTAGTCTCTTACCGCTCGATCGGACCGTTTTTTATTTTTGGTCCTAAGTTTGCCCTGCCTCGGGTCTGTTATTATTTTGCACTAAATCAAGTGTTTGACAGATTGTTAACAAAAGAATGCCTTGGTTGTAGTTTCCGCAAATTTGCGTGTCTCTCTGGGGCAACAGTATTGTCAGGCGGTTGACATTGCCTCGTCAGAAGGAAATGTCTATCGGTGGTATAAAGGAGGGGTAAGGTGACCCAAGATATTGATGTTGTCGAACTTTGTGCGGAGCTAATCCGTTGCCCTTCGGTTACCCCTGCTGATGGGGGTGCGCTCGCACTTCTGGAAACGCATTTATCGCGCGCAGGTTTTTATTGCGCCCGTGTTGATCGCGGAGAAGTAGTAAACCTCTTCGCACGTTGGGGTGAAAAGGGTCATCCGAAGACCTTTGGGTTCAATGGTCATACCGATGTTGTGCCTGTTGGCGACGAAGCCGCTTGGACAGTCGATCCCTTTGGTGGCGAGGAAAAAGATGGATTTTTGTGGGGGCGCGGCGCAACTGATATGAAGTCGGGTGTCGCAGCATTTGCTGCCGCTGCAATTGAATTTGTTACGCAGACGCCACCGGATGGTGCGGTTGTATTGGCCATAACTGGCGACGAAGAAGGCGATGCAATTGACGGCACCGTTGCACTTCTTGACTGGATGAAGGTGAACGGCGAAGCGATGAGCGCCTGTCTGGTGGGCGAACCGACCTGCCCGAACCACATGGGCGAGATGATGAAAATCGGGCGGCGCGGTTCCATGACCGCCTATTTTACGGCGAAAGGTATTCAGGGTCATTCAGCATATCCACATCGTGCGCTAAACCCGCTTCCCGCCATGGCACGGTTGATCGATCGGTTGGCAGGCCATGAACTCGATACAGGTACCGGCCATTTTGATGCATCCACACTTGCCGTTACAACGATTGATGCGGGCAATCCGGCAAACAACGTTATTCCTGCTGAATGCAAGGCAACCGTGAACATTCGGTTTAACGACGCGCATTCCTCCGACAGTCTGATCGAATGGCTGGCAAAGGAAGCAGCGGTCGTAACCCAACAGACGGGCGTTGATATCCAGATGGAAACGCAGGTTTCCGGGGAAAGCTTCTTAACACCACCTGGCCCGCTGTCAGAACTGATCGCAACAGCGGTCGAAGCGGAATGTGGCGTGCGGCCAATCGCGTCAACGTCGGGTGGAACCTCGGATGCGCGGTTTGTCAAAGACCATTGCCCGGTGGTGGAGTTCGGGCTTGTTGGCAAAACAATGCATCAGGTTGATGAGCGGGTTGAAGTTGAACAGATACCGCAACTGAAAGCGATCTACGGGCGGATCCTGCGTGACTATTTCGCCTAGATACCGTCAACAACTGGTGGTGATGGTGAAAGAGCCGCGCCCCGGTCGGGTAAAAACGCGGCTTGGGCGAGGTATTGGCAAGACAGCCGCGGCTTGGTGGTTTCGCCATCAGGTGCGGCGATTGCTTCGCGATGTAACTGATCCGCGTTGGGATGTTGTACTTTCGGTCGCGCCAGATACCGATGGTTTGACAAGCCGCGTCTGGCCAACGCATCTGCCACGCATCCCGCAAGGAACGGGCGACCTTGGCGACCGGATGGGTCGCATTTTTCATATGATGCCAAATGGCCCGGTTGTCATTATCGGCGCCGACATTCCGGGTGTGACGCGTCAACACATAAACAAAGCATTTCGTGCCCTCGGAAATCATGACGCGGTTTTTGGCCCTGCAATGGATGGAGGGTATTGGCTGGTTGGGTTAAAGCGTGTTGGTCCCGTGCCAACAACGCTTTTCCACGGCGTGCGTTGGTCTAGCGAACATACCTTGTCTGACACATGTGAAACACTTGGGTGCGCACGGATCGCATTGGTTGATGAAATGCAGGACGTGGACAGCATTGCCGATCTGGAGAAGCTCCGGTCAAATTGAACCCGGAACGGAAAGTCAAAAGAGGCGATCTGTAACAGACCGATTTGCAATGACGTCGCAGCAGCGGCGTGTTAATCGGGTTTCATGATGCGCATACCGACAAAAGACGAAATTCTTGCATGGATTTCCGATAACCCGACCAAAACCAATAAACGTGATATCGCCCGTGCTTTTGGCATCAAGGGTGCTGCGCGCATTGATCTGAAGCGTTTACTGAAAGAGTTGGAGTCCGAAGGACACCTTCAGAAAAGAAAACACTCTTATCGTGATCCGGATAGGCTGCCGCCAGTTTCTGTTTTACAGATAATGGCCCCTTCTGAGGATGGTGACCTATACGCGCGTCCACTTGAGTGGATCAGCGATAGCCCCGAACCAAAGGTTTTGTTCGTTGCGCGTGAGTCTGATCCTGCGTTGGGTGAAGGCGACAGAATATTAGCACGTCTAAGCGAAGTAAGCGGAGAAGCGCATCAGTACGAAGCGCGGCTGATCCGCAGGATCGGAACGAACCCGCACCGGATATTGGGCGTTTTCAGGAAAGGGGCTGAAGGCGGACGCGTTCTGCCAATCGAGAAAGGCAGTGACAAGGAATGGCGTGTCACGCCAGGTGCAAGCCTTAGCGCGAAAGACGGCGAACTGGTCGAGGCTGAACAGGCCGGGCCAAAGAACCGGATGGGCCTTCCTTCAGCGCGTATCATAAGCCGTCTGGGGGACCCGACAGCACCAAAGGCTGTTTCGCTGATCGCTATTCACCAGCATGGTATTCCCGACGATTTCCCTGATGATGTCGTTGCAGAGTCAGACAATGCGAAACCTGTGCCGCTCGGTAAACGTGAGGACCTGCGTGATCTTCCCCTGATCACGATTGACCCGACCGACGCGCGCGACCGTGATGATGCCTGCTATGCGCACGCGGATGACGACCCAAAGAACAAGGGTGGTCATGTTGTTTGGGTGGCTATCGCAGATGTTGCTCACTATGTCACGCCCGGTTCGGCATTAGACTGCGAGGCCCGTAAACGCGGCAATTCAACCTACTTCCCGGATCGGGTGGTGCCTATGCTGCCCGATCACCTGTCCGGCGATCTATGTAGTTTGCACGAAGGGGTGCCACGTGCCTGTATGGCCGTGCGAATGGTTTTAGATTCGAGCGGCCACAAAATTAGTCATCGGTTTACACGGGGTCTCATGAAATCTGTGGCATCGCTTCACTATCATGAAGTTCAGACCGCGATTGATGGTGACGCAAACGAGAAAACCGAAGCTTTGGTGGAACCGGTTCTAAAACCACTTTATGCCGCCTATGAAGCGACAAAAAAGGCGCGTGCGGAACGCCAACCGCTTGACCTTGATTTGCCAGAGCGTCGCGTTGTTATAAGTGACGATGGCAAAGTCGCCTCCGTCAACTTCTACGAACGGTTGGACGCACATCGCCTGATCGAAGAATTCATGGTGCTTGCGAATGTTGCCGCCGCCGAAGAGCTGATCAAAAAACGCCAACCCCTGATTTTCCGGGTGCATGAAGAGCCCAGCCCTGAAAAGCTGGATAGTCTGCGCGAGGTTGCACAGGCCTCTGGCCTGACCCTCGCCAAGGGACAGGTATTGAAAACGGCGCATTTGAACCGATTGCTGAAGGAAGCAGAAGGCACCGATCAGGATGAACTGATCAATATGGCCACTCTGCGATCTATGACACAGGCCTATTACGCACCTGAAAACTTTGGGCATTTTGGTTTGGCGTTGCGCGCGTATGCGCATTTCACCTCACCTATCCGGCGGTACGCGGACCTTGTCGTGCACCGTGCAATTATCAGGGCACATGGTTGGGGTGATGACGGGCTCACCGATGCTGACGTGCAAAATCTCGCCGAAACAGGTACGCATATTTCAGAAACCGAACGCCGCAGTATGATGGCGGAACGGGACACCACAGACCGCTATTTAGCGGCGTATCTATCAGAGCGTGTCGGAACAGAGTTTCCCGGTCGCATCTCGGGAATCGCACGGTTTGGCGCCTTTGTGCGTCTGGATGAGACCGGGGCAGACGGGCTCATTCCTGTACGAACGCTCGGACGTGAGTTTTTCCATTTCGATGCCGAAGAGCAGACTTTGACGGGTGAACATTCCGGCCTCAAGCTTGGAATTGGCACGCGCGTGCTGGTTCGGCTGTCAGAGGCCGCACCGGTAACCGGGGGTCTCTTGCTGGAATTGGTCGAAGTGGCGGGCAAGGCCTTGCCAAGGGGCCAGGCCGGGGGGCGTGGCAGCTACAAGGGACGTGCAACGAACCGGTCACAGAAGAAGTCAGCCAAGATAAAAAAGAAAGTTGCGCGCAAACGGCGTGGCTAGCTCCGGCGAAAGCCTGCGCGTTTTTATCAGGGTGCTTTTCGATGGGTTTCAGACAGGGTACACTTAGTAAAAGAACAAAAACATACAGGTGTCAAATTGCGCAATTGGGTAATGATCTTCGGGTTTGTTGCGGGCTTGTTGCCAGCCGTAGTGGCTGGGGCATCTGGCCTAGCTGTCGAGGTTTCAAAGCGGCCCGTCGAGCGGCCTGTTGTTGCAGGTGAAACTGTTGTCGCAACAGTCGCAACGTCAGGTGTGATCGCGCTTCCGCGCCCTGCCGCACGCCCTCAGAGAGAAGAGAGTGTTCAGGTGCAGCCCGCAGTCGGCAATGCAGGGTTTCAACGCTGGATCAGAAGTTTTCGGTCTCGCGCGGTAGCGGCAGGTATCACGTCCCAGACGTTTGACGCCGCTTTCCGGGGTGTTCAGTACAACACCGGAGTGATCCAGAAAGACCGCAATCAATCTGAATTCACCAAACAGATTTGGGAATATCTGGATAGTGCAGCTTCGGATACGCGCGTAAACAATGGGCGCGCGGCCGTGCGCCAGCATCGCCGCTTACTTGAACAGATTGAAGCGCGCTACGGCGTTGAAAAGGAAGTTGTCGCCGCGATTTGGGGGTTGGAAAGCGCGTATGGAGAGTATCGCGGCAGTGAGCCGCTGATCGAATCGTTGGCGACGCTTGCCTTTGATGGGCGGCGTGGCCGGTTCTTTGAATCGCAGCTGATTGCGGCGTTGAAAATCATTCAGTCCGGTGATGTACGCCCGAAACAGATGACGGGTTCCTGGGCGGGGGCCATGGGACATACACAGTTCATACCAACCAGTTATCTTGCTTATGCGCAGGATTTTACCGGTGACGGTAAGCGTGATATCTGGTCCGACAATCCTGCCGACGCTCTGGCGTCTACTGCGGCTTATCTTGCACGGTTTGGGTGGACCAAGGGCCAGCCTTGGGGTGTAGAGGTACAGCTTCCGCGCGGGTTTAATTATGGCCTGACGGGTGAAAGGATAAAGAAACCGGTTCGTGAATGGATGGCGCTGGGCATCAGGGATGCAAACGGCAATCGAATACCTGAACACGGGCGTGCCTCTATCTTGTTACCAGCGGGTGCGCAGGGTGCCGCCTTTATGATCTTTCAGAATTTTCACGTGATAGAGCGGTATAATACAGCCGATGCCTACGTTATCGGCGTTGGGCACTTGTCGGATCGGATTGCTGGGGCAGGGCCACTACGATCAGACTGGCCACGTGGCGACAGGCCATTGCGGTTTTCCGAGAAACAGGAAATGCAGCGGATGCTGACCGCTGCCGGGTTCAACACCGACGGTGTTGACGGCATCATCGGGCCAAACACAATTGCAGCGATCAGAAGGTTTCAGAGTTCTGTCGGGATGATTCCGGATGGCTATGCGTCATACGATATTCTGCGGCGATTGCGCTAGCAGAGCGCATAAAAATCGCTGACTAACGGTCGCTGTTCAGGTGGTTGCGAAAAGCATCAATCACCTGTCTGTACAAATCTCGTTTAAACGGCACGATGCTTTCCAGCATTTCATCCGGGCCAATCCAGCGCCATTCTGAAAATTCCGGGTGGTCGGTTTCAATTTGGATGTCGGCATCTTGACCCAAGAATTGAAGCAGGAACCACAATTGCTTTTGCCCTTTGAACCGTCCCTTCCAAATTCTGGGTATGATGTTGTGCGGCAGTTCGTACGTCAGCCAATCATCTGTCTGTGCCCTGACTGAAACCAGATCAGTGGTTACACCGGTTTCTTCCCACAATTCACGCATCGCCGCATCCTGCGGGTCTTCACCGTCGTCGATTCCACCCTGAGGCATCTGCCACGCTGGCAATTCGCTATCAATCCGTTGGCCAGCGAAGATCAGGCCAGCAGAATTTACGAGCATCACTCCGACGCAGGGGCGATAGGGAAGGGCAGAAATGTCATCTGGTTTCATGATGGTAGAAGGAGGGCCGGTTTTACAACCGGCCCCTTTTCCTTATTCGGTTGCAGATGCTAGGGCCGATAGCCCCGTCAGCAGGTCGATTGCATAAGACAGTTGAAAATCCTCCTCACGAAGTTCAGCTGCGGCTTCAACGCGCGCGCGCTCTTCTTCCAGCAACCGGCGTTCTTCTTCGGTGAACGAGTCATTGTCGAGGCTGCCACGCAGGTCCGCCTCTGTACGGGTGCGCGGTGTTGCACTTTCGTCCTCGTCATTTTCAGGCTGTCTGCGGGGTTGTGGAACAACAACGTTTGGCTCCACGCCCAAAGCTTGGATCGAACGGCCTGAAGGTGTGTAGTAGCGCGCGGTTGTCAGGCGCATGGCACCGTCGCCGCGCAATGGCATAACGGTCTGGACAGACCCTTTCCCAAAGCTCTTTGTGCCAACCACGATTGCACGGCGGTGATCTTGCAGCGCACCGGCCACAATTTCAGAAGCCGAAGCAGACCCACCGTTAATCAGAACGACAATCGGCTTGCCCTGCGCCAGATCGCCCGCAGAGGCGTTGAACCGTTCTCCGTCTTCAGGTGCACGGCCGCGGGTTGATACGATCTCACCTGCATCAAGGAACGCATCAGACACCCGGATCGCCTGATTGAGCAGGCCGCCGGGGTTGTTTCGCAAGTCAACAACCACACCGTTGATATTATCGATCCCACCCGCAGCTTCGATTTCTTTTTCGAGCCCGTTTTTCAGGTTGCTATAGGTCTGGTCATTGAAGGTTGAGACGCGAAGAACAACTGTATCGCCTTCAGTGCGTGCGCGCACTGCTGTTAGTTTGATTGTGTCGCGGATGATGGAAACATCAAACGGTTCATCCGCTCCTTCACGAACGACAGTAATAATGATTTCAGAACCAACCGGACCACGCATCATTTCAACAGCCTGATCAAGGGTCAGACCCAGCAGACTTTCGCCATCTACGTGGGTTATGAAATCACCAGATTCCATTCCAGCGGCATCGGCAGGTGTTCCGTCAATTGGCGAGACGACTTTGACAAAGCCTTCTTCCTGGGTCACTTCGATCCCAAGGCCGCCAAATTCTCCACGTGTTTGCACCTGCATGTCATCAAAATCAGCAGGGGGCAGATAACTTGAATGCGGATCAAGTGACGACAGCATTCCGTTTATCGCGGCTTCGATCAGGTCAGCTTCGTCCACCTCTTCGACGTACTGTGCGCGAATGCGTTCAAAAATATCGCCAAAAAGATCCAGCTGTTCATAAACGTTGGTGTTACGAGTGGTTTCTTGTGCAATCAAAGGACCGGCAATCTGGGTGGTCGCTACAACCCCGGCCAAGGTGCCACCAATTGCGGCCATCACAAATTTCTTCATCGCATTCTAATCCTTGTTCAGATTGAACCAGCCTGACGGGTCCACCGGGCTTTGCCCATTTCTTATCTCTATATAAAGCGTTTCTGTCCGGTCAGCACCAGCACCATCAGCACTATTTGGCAAAAACGCTTCAATTCCTTCAGAACTGCCGCCCATCAACCCAAGAGGCGCACCGGCAGAGACCACTTCACCGACTTCACCATAAACACGCCCGAGGCCCGCAAACACCATTAGATAGTCTTGATGCGGCTCAAGTATCATCACGTTTCCGTAGTCAAGCAACGGTCCACGATATCTGATTGTGGCCGGCCACGGAGCAGTGACGATAGAGAGAGGTAATGTCGCAATAAGAAAGCCGGGGCGGCGAATTCCTGCAGCATCGGCTTCGTTGTATCCCCGAAGCAAAGTTCCCGAGACGGGTAGCGGAAGATTGCCCTGACCAAGTTCGAAATCGGGAATCGGGATCGCCTTGTCACTTTCTGGCAGGGATGCGAGACCCCCAGCGAACCCTTCAAGCGTTTCGCTTCCTTCTAGCAAGCTCTGCAATTGTGCCGGATCTTCTGTAAAGCGGCGCGGCAGCTCTGTTCTGTCTGAAACCGCCTGCGAAAGCGCAGTTCGCGCGTTTTGCGCTCCTTGAAGCCCCTCATTCAATGTGTCTGCGGCGCTTTCCTGCAGCGCGCGTAACAGCGAAAGTTCCTCTAGTTGATATCTGAGGTCTTCTGCCTGCGCCTGAATTGCAGGTGTCACTTCCGCAAGGATCATACCAGACCGCGCGGTGCCAACCGGTCCCGAAGGGTGCATCAAAAGAAGGGGCGTGGGCGAGTTCTGCATTGTTTGCAGAACCCCCAAAAGTCGGGAAACCCGATCACGCCTTGAATCAAACTCCAGCCGGATGGCAGCTTCGCGGATTGCGGCCTGACGCAGGCCCTGACGCAGCGCAACAAGCCCTTCTTCATAAGCGTGTATCGTTTGGGTTAGCGCGGCAACACGGTCTCTTGCGCCCTCTGCTTCCTGCAACGCAACAGAGGCGGCTTCAAGCTGGCCCGCAGCACGGCGGGCGATCAGAGATGGGTCCGTCTCGGCCCCGGCTGAGAAAGGGGAGGTCAGGGCCATCAAAACGGCCAGGAAAATGCCACGCATTTTTCTCATCGGGCAATCAGGCTTTCCCCGGTCATTTCATCAGGCTTTGGCAGACCCATCAATTCCAGAAGTGTTGGTGCGATATCTGCAAGCCGCCCATTTCGCAAAGTGACGCCCTCAGGGCCTCCGACCAAGGCAACAGGAACCGGGTTCGTTGTGTGTGACGTGTGTGGACCACCCGTTGCCGGGTCAACCATGACTTCGCAATTGCCGTGGTCTGCGGTCACTATCATTGCCCCACCCGCTTGCTTTAAGGCTTTCAGCACCCGGCCAAGCCCAAGATCAACGGTCTCGCAGGCTTTGATTGCGGCTTCAAGGCTTCCGGTATGGCCAACCATATCCGGGTTCGCATAATTCGTAACGATCAGATCGTAACCAGCTTCGATGACCTCGACAAATTTTTTGGTGACTTCAGGGGCCGACATTTCAGGTTGCAGGTCGTAAGTCGCTACCTTTGGGGATTTTGGCATAAAGCGATCCTCACCCTTTTCCGGCACCTCAACGCCGCCGTTCAAAAAGAAGGTCACATGCGGATACTTCTCCGTCTCGGCGAGGCGAAATTGTTTTAACCCGTGCTTTGCAACCCAGGCACCAAGCGTGTTCACGATCTCGCGTTTGGGAAAACAAGTCGTCATGAAAGTTCGGTGGCTGTCTGAATAATCGACCATCCCGAGGAACGCGGCCAGTTTTGGCCGCAGACCTGTCTCGAAGCCATCAAACTCTGGGTCACCTATGGCCGCAAGAATTTCACGCGCGCGGTCAGAGCGAAAGTTAAGACAGAAAATGCCATCTCCGTCTTTGATTCCTGCGTAGTCTCCGATGACCGTTGCGCTGATAAATTCGTCACTTTCGCTTCTGTTATACGCGGCCGTTACTGCGGAATGTGCGTCTTTTGAAACCGGACCTTTTGCCCTGACAATCGCATGATATGCCTCACTGACACGCTCCCATCTGTGATCGCGGTCAAACGCAAAATATCGGCCGACAACGGTTACGATTTTTGCATTAGAAGGAAGGCTGCCCGCCAGATCACCGAGGTACCCATAAGCTGATTTTGGGGCCACATCGCGACCATCCGTTATTGCGTGAAGCGCAACAGGTATGCCAGCATCCGTAAGCACACGAACCGTCGCTTTTATATGCGAGATATGGCCATGAACGCCGCCATCTGACACAAGACCAAGCAGGTGAGCGGTTCCCCCGGTTTCTTTTAGTTTGGCAATAAAGTCCAAAAGAGCTTTGTTTTCAAAGTACGATCCGTCTTCAATGGCTAGGTCAATCTGTCCGAGGTCCATTGCAACGACACGTCCGGCACCAATGTTTGTATGACCAACTTCCGAATTCCCCATCTGTCCGCTTGGAAGGCCAACGTCAGGCCCATGTGTAAGCAACGTTGCGTTTGGGCAAGTGGCCATCACCTCGTCAAAATTAGGGGTATTTGCCAATGCAGGTGCATTCGCATCGGTCTCAGCGCGACTGCCCCATCCATCAAGAATGCATAGAACGACAGGTTTAGGCGTGTTCATTATAAGGTCCGTCTTCTGCTCGCCCTCTATCTATGGGTGAGGCGGTGAAAGAGCAAGGTTTCAGGTTTGTTCTGCAACTGGCTAAATTGTTGTTTTCGCTAACATCGACGCAAGAACAAGCTGAAAGCTGAATTAGCTTCGGTGATAGGGCGATCCTGCAAGAATTGTGGCGGCGCGATAGAGTTGTTCTGACAACATGACACGCGCCAACATATGCGGCCAAACCATTGCACCAAACGAAAGTTTAAAGTCTGCACGGGACCGAAGGTCTGGTGCGATACCATCAGCCCCACCGATAACAAACGCCAGATCGCTGCATCCATTGTCGCGCCACTGCGCCATTTGCGTTGCAAATTGGGGTGAGCTTAGCCCTTTGCCACGTTCGTCCAACGCACAGATTGTCGCGCGCTCCGGTATCGCCCGTTCAAGCAGCAGAGCTTCGGTGACCTGCCCACCACCCTTTTTATCTTCGACTTCATGCAACGTGACCGGCCCGAGCCCGAGCGCGCGGCCAGTACGGTCAAATCTGGTGAAATAATCTTCTATAAGCTCGCGCTCCGGCCCCGCCCGAAGGCGGCCAACTGCGCAAATGTGAACCCGCATCAGTTTTGCGGGCTAGGGCTTTGCCACAACTTTTCAAGCTGGTAGAACTCGCGAACTTCGGGGCGGAAGATATGCACAATCACATCTCCGGTGTCGATTAAAACCCAATCGCCCTGATCCTTGCCCTCGGTCTTTGAAAGACGTGCAAAGCGCTGTTTCAACCGGTCGACCAGTTTTTCCGAGATTGCGGAAACCTGACGTGTCGAACGGCCAGAGCAAACGACCATATAGTCGGCAATTTCGGATTTGCCGCGCAGGTCGATGGACACAATGTCCTCAGCCTTGTCATCGTTGAGAGAGGAAAGAATTTGTTCAAGCAGTTCTTCGCTTGATATATCCGCCGGCGTGCCAGTCATTGGCGCGTCCGGTGCGGCCGATCTACCAGCCGCGTTTACAGAGTGAGACAGGACAATGTCCTCCTTTCAGCGCGCCGACATGCTCCGGCGCTGAGCATAAGAAAAAGGTATCACTGCATTTGGTAAAGCTCAATGCACGGTTGCGCGACGCTAAAATTTTGTTTTCCGGGGTGTCTTTTCAGTTTAAGCTACTGGTAAAAATAGAAAAAATTGACCTTCCCCATTAACGACCTAAAGAATTTTTTCGTGTTCCATTGATGGGAATCAGCACACTTACGTGTTTCGAAAACAAAGAAACAAACTCTGTCACATTGTGTTGAAAGCGTTTCGTATGGCGGTTTTCATTGCGGTGAATGCCGGGCCATTCGCGGTTTTGCAATTTGCAAGCACCAGTTTGGAAGCCGGCATCTCAGAGAATCCTTCGTTTGGCGCCAAAAGTCTCAGGCTTGCACTTTGTGACGACTTCGCTAGCAGGCCGATCGCGATACCTGCTTCGATAGACGCAGCGACACCTGTGACGCTTTGGCTTGAAAACACGATGCGGAAAGGCCGACCAAGTTCGTTTAGCGAATTGAGAGCAGCATCCCGCCACCAGCAGTCCCGGTCAAACAATGCGACAGGAATAACATCTCGCGATAAAAGATCGTGGTAGCGTGACACCATCCAATGTGTTGTTTCTTCTGCCAGCAGTTCAACCCCTTCGTGCAGGTGTTCAACTTCATAAACCGCAAGATCAAGCGCGCCATTCTCTATGGCTTTTGGAAACCCACTGCTAATTGCACAGGTCACGTTCAGTTCGACAGAGGGATGCAACTGCGCAAACTCACCGACAATTCGCGAAATTGTATCTCTGCTTTGGTCGTCGGGTATCCCAAGTCTGAGTTTTCCATGCAGATCATCGGATGTCAGTTCACGCAGCGTTGACTCAAGAATACCGGTTACATCACGTGCCACAGGTACCAACTGCTCTCCGGCAGGGGTAAGGACAACCCCACGACCGTGCCGTTCAAAAACGGGTTGGCGAACGATTTCTTCAAGCCGCTTTATCTGGAGGCTCGCCGCAGATTGCGACCGGTAAATACGCGCTGCACCTTCCGTAAAACTGCCAGTGTCAGCAATGGCCAGAAAGGTGCGAAGCAAGTCACTGTTCAGATGATCCATTTAAAAACCTCATGTCTGGGCTTTGTATTACTCGTTTCTCATATAGTTACGCGAGATCTATATGTCGAATACCGAAACAGAGGTGCGCGATGTCAGATCAAACAAAAATTCCAAGCCGTTCTTTGAACCTGTCGATGATCTCGTTGATCTTGGGTGTAATTTTCTGCATCTCGCTCCTGATTTGGCCGCGATCAATCTTGGATATGACTTGGTTTGTTGCGGAAAGCATGGTGCTGGTCGCCCCATTGGTCATCCCGGGAATCGTGCTTGCAGCATGGATTATTGCCAGCGGTGCAGATTCTTACATTGCCCGCGCTTTCGAAGGGCGCTTGCTTTACGCGATCGTTGCAGCATCAGCGATTGGGGCGATCACGCCGGTCTGTGGCGTCACTGTCCTTCCCTTGATGGCTGGCCTTCTGGCGGCAGGTGTGCCGCTTGCGCCCGTAATGGCGTTCTGGCTGTCTTCGCCGGTCACCGACCCTGCGATGTTGGCGACAACTGCGGCGACTCTGGGTATAAGTTTCGCGGTTGGCAAAACGCTTGCAGCCTTTGGTCTGGGCCTTTTCGGGGGGGTCGTTACGTTGGGGTTTTCAGACCGCGACTGGTATAAGACATCTCTGCGCAGCAACCGTATCGTTGGTCATTTGTCAGAAAACGCCTGTGCAAAAGCCTTGTCTTTCAAAGCCGGTATTTGGGGTGATGCAGAACGCAGGGTAATTTTTCGTCGCAATTTCATCGCGACAACAAAGCTCATTCTGATCTGCCTGATCCCTGCCTTTGCGGCGGAATATGCTTTGAACGCGGTTCTGCAACCCGAAGCGCTTTCTGACTACGTTGGCGAAGATGTCTGGTGGGCAATTCCGTTTGCGGTTTTTGTTGGCGCCCCGGCGTATCTGGATGGCTATGCCGCACTTCCGCTGACACGTGGTTTAATGGAACACGGGATGTCACAAGGGGCAGCCATGGCGTTTCTGGTTTCAGGCGGTGTTGTCAGTATCTGGGGAGCAATGGCAATTTTCCCTGTCCTGAGGATCAGACCATTCCTGTTGTATCTTTCGCTGGCAGTTACCGGCTCGTTGATCGCTGGGTACGTCTTTGATTGGGTGTCCTGACGGACCTCAAAACGAAGTTACCCCAACACCGGGGTGTGCTTTTGTGGCCAGAGTGTTCTTTGATGATAGGCATGCCCAAGCCCGAGGACCCTGGCATCCGAGCCTCTATGCCCGATCAGTTGCAGGCCCATAGGCAGGCTAATTTGATTAAAACCAACGGGAACGGACAATGCAGGTAGTCCGATCAGCGACGCAGGAATTACGACTTCCATCCAGCGATGATACGTATCCATCCTGCGACCGGCGATTTCCTTAGGCCAGTCCAGCGTGACGTCGAATGGGAAAATCTGCGCGCTGGGCAAAGCCAGAATGTCGACATCGGTCATGGTTGCGACCGCTCTGAACCAGTCAGACCGAATGTCACTGGCATTGTTTATCTCTTGCGCCGAGAGCGAGAGGCCCAATTCGATTTCCCAGATAAGTTCAGGTTTCAACAGATCACGCGTTTCGGGGTTTTCGTAGAGGTAGCTGTATGATCCGGCAATGTCCCAACTGCGCAGTGTGATCCACGACTGCCAAAGTTTTTCCGGTGAAAACTCAGGTTTTATCGTTTCGATATCGCAGCCGAGATCAGCCAATGTCGTTAGGCCATTTTCACAAAGATTCAGAACACCCGGCTCCATCGGGAAATACCCGCCCCAATCTCCGATCCAGCCAATGCGTGTTCCCTTGGCCGATCTCGCATCCATTTGCGCGAACGTTGCGCCTGAATGTGGGCTGCGTGGGTCAGGCCC
Source organism: Pseudohalocynthiibacter sp. F2068 (assembly GCF_023015645.1). Classification (NCBI taxonomy): domain Bacteria; kingdom Pseudomonadati; phylum Pseudomonadota; class Alphaproteobacteria; order Rhodobacterales; family Paracoccaceae; genus Pseudohalocynthiibacter; species Pseudohalocynthiibacter sp. F2068. The sequence continues at coordinate 50,312 of NZ_JALKAK010000012.1, read as the reverse complement.
GGCCATAACCCGCAACAAAAGCTCCAGATCCTCAACAGACCGCGCCATTGGGCCAGCGGTTGAAAGTTGATGCAGAAACACCTCGCCCACCGGGTTTGGCGGAACGAGCCCATAGCTTGGCCGAAACCCATAAACGTTGTTCCACCCCGCAGGATTGCGCAGCGACCCCATCATGTCCGACCCGTCAGCAAGCGGCACCATCCGCGCCGCAAGGGCAGCACCCGCACCTCCGCTTGAGCCGCCAGCAGAGCGGGTCAGATCATATGGGTTGCGGGTTGGCCCGCTGACGGGATTGTAAGTATGTGACCCAAGTCCAAATTCGGGTGTGTTGGTCTTGCCGATGATCAGAGCACCGGCCTGACGCAGACGGCTGACCATCAGGCTGTCGGCTTTAGGAATATGATCTTTAAAAATAGGTGAACCGTGCGTGGTGCGCAGGTCTTTCGTATCGGCAAGATCTTTTACAGCTATAGGCAGACCGTGAAGCGCACCGGCCGGGTCAGAGTTGCCCATTTCAGAAGCTTCTGCCATGATTTCATCACGCGGGCGAAGTGATATGATTGCATTAATTGCGGTGTTCGATGCGTCAATTTGATCAAGGTAGGCTGACACAACATCTTCGACAGTCAGAGTGCCGGTACGAATTGCCGTGCCGAGTTCTGTTGCGCCGAGATTGAGAATTGGATTGCTCATGATCAGGTTATAATCTTGTGTTCCATACACAGCACACTCAGGGATTTCGTGGCAGGTTAGTCAAGCGGTTTTGGCGGTTTTTCCATCTCATCCGGCAACATGCGAACTTCTCTTTGGGGGAATGGGATGGAGATGTCGTTCTCCTTAAATTTATCCCATAGTGCCAGGTAAACGGCGCCACGCACGTTGGTCAGCCCCGCAGTCGGATCGGTTATCCAGAACCGAAGGATGTAGTCGACCGAACTGTCACCGAACCCAACGATATGGCAAACCGGCGGTTTCGTCGTAAGAATGCGCCCTACTGCGGACGCGGCCTCGATCGCCAAGGCCCGCACTTTATGTGGGTCATCGCCGTAAGCGACGCCAAAAAAGATATCCAACCGCACAAAATCATTCGAATGAGACCAGTTGACCACCTGATTGGTGATCAGGTCTTCGTTTGGAATAAGGTATTCCCGCCCGTCGCGTGTGACGACAGAAACATAACGCGCGCCCAGTGAATTGATCCAGCCGAAGGTTTCACCAAGGCTGATAACGTCGCCGGGTTTGATGGATTTATCGAGCAGGATGATCACCCCGGAAACGAGGTTTGAGACCACCTTTTGCAATCCAAAACCAAGACCGACACCAATCGCACCAGACAGAACTGCAAGACCTGTCAGGTCAAATCCGACAGCTTTCAAACCGATGAAAAAGGCGGCGCCGTATAATACGATTTGCAGGAACTTGACCATAAGAACCCGCATCGAAGGTGAGATGTCCTGGTTCTTTTCGATCTGACTTTTTGACTGGGTCGAAATAAGACGCGCAAAAAAGAACAATAACCCGGTTACAACCAGCGCCTTCAAAATGCCAAAGGCGGACAATCGGAAATCACCAAACTCTATTGCAACATTGTCTAGCAGATCTGAGGTTGCCTCGATGAAACCCAGATAATAGAGCGTCACATAGGCCCACCCCCCCCATGTCGCCAGACGCCGCATGAACCGATTTCGTATCAGGCGGGCGATCATCGCGATGGCCAACCACGCAACGGCGATTGTGCCGATGATAGACAACAAGAAAGTGCGTGATGGGAACGTGTTCAGCACTTCGCGCATGAAGGCGATCACGGTCCAGATCAGCAATACAAAAATAATCAGGTACAGCCTTCGGTGCAGAACAACCAGCCAGCGCAACTGCCATTTTGGTCTGTCTTCAAGATTGCGCATCCACGCGTGAAGACGCGGCGCGATAAACATATTTATCATCTGCGCAACGGCGAAAAGAGCGATCGCAATCGCGATCTGGTAAAGCCTCGACGGCAAAAGCAAATTTGCCAGAAAAACCTGTATCTGAGTCAGAAGAGTTTGAAATTCTGTCACGGTGTTTTGCGTTTCCTATACTGCTATGTCCACTCTTGCATGGGATTTCGAGTCCGACAACTCTGTCTGTATCTTTCACCTGCCGGTATCAGTTGATCTGACTCTATCTTGCTTGATGAAACCGACATTCCGATGTAAGGCAGGCGCATGACTCTTGTTTTTGACATGGACGACCGTTCACGCCTGCCATGGCGGTTTCACGGTCTCACGCTTTCTGTCACCGCCGACCTATGATGGTCAGGCGTGTGCAGCGCTCATACATAAGTCACCCCAATAGTCACTCTTCAAAAGAGAATTAACATGACCGCCCAAAGTAAAACCGGCCCTAGAACAATCTATGACAAGATATGGGATGCCCATATCGCCCATGAGGCTGACGATGGAACAACATTGTTGTACATCGACCGTCACCTTGTTCATGAGGTAACCAGCCCACAGGCTTTTGAAGGTCTGCGCATGACCGGCCGCGCTGTCCGCGCCCCGGATAAAACCATTGCCGTTCCCGACCACAATGTTCCAACAACGCTTGACCGGGCCAAAGGCATCGACAACGAAGAATCCCGCATTCAGGTCGACGCGCTGGACAAGAACGCCAAGGATTTCGGAATCCATTACTACCCCGTCTCTGATGTGCGTCAGGGTATTGTGCATATCGTCGGCCCAGAGCAGGGCTGGACCTTACCAGGCATGACAGTGGTCTGCGGCGACAGCCACACTGCTACGCACGGTGCCTTTGGCGCACTTGCGCACGGCATCGGAACGTCTGAAGTTGAACATGTTCTGGCAACCCAGACCTTGATCCAGAAAAAATCGAAAAACATGAAGGTCGAAGTTACGGGCAAACTACGCCCCGGAGTGACGGCCAAGGACATTACCCTGTCTGTGATCGGTGTAACCGGCACAGCAGGTGGCACTGGCCATGTGATTGAATATTGCGGCGAAGCGATCCGCGATCTCAGCATGGAAGGTCGCATGACCGTCTGCAACATGGCGATTGAAGGTGGCGCGCGTGCTGGTCTGATCGCGCCAGATGAAAAGACCTTTGAATATGTTATGGGTCGCCCTCACGCGCCAAAAGGTGCGCAGTGGGAAGCGGCGATGAACTGGTGGAAAACGCTCTACACAGACGAAGACGCGCACTTTGACAAGGTCATCACGCTGAAGGGCGAAGATATTGCGCCTGTCGTGACATGGGGAACCTCGCCAGAGGATGTACTTCCAATTACCGCAACCGTTCCGAGCCCTTCTGATTTTACCGGGGGTAAAGTGGATGCTGCGCAAAGGTCGCTCGAATATATGGGCCTGACCCCAGGCGAAAAACTGACAGACATCAAGGTTGACACGGTCTTTATCGGGTCGTGCACAAATGGCCGGATCGAAGATTTGCGCGCAGCAGCGGAAGTTCTGAAAGGCAGGAAGATCAAGGAAGGGATGCGTGCCATGATCGTTCCCGGGTCTGGTCTCGTTCGTGCGCAGGCCGAAGAAGAAGGGCTTGCGGATATTTTCATCGAAGCCGGTTTCGAATGGCGGCTTGCGGGCTGTTCCATGTGCCTGGCGATGAACCCGGACCAGTTGGAACCGGGAGAGCGTTGCGCAGCAACATCGAACCGGAACTTCGAAGGGCGCCAGGGCCGCGGAGGCAGGACCCATCTGCTTTCACCCGCAATGGCTGCCGCAGCAGCGATTACGGGACACCTGACTGATGTTCGTGAATTGGCTTAAGGAGCAGCAACATGGAAAAATTTGAAAAAATCACTGGAGTTGCAGCCCCGTTGCCGATGATTAACGTCGATACAGACATGATCATCCCGAAGTTGTTTCTGAAAACCATCAAGCGTTCGGGGCTTGGTCTGAACCTGTTCGATGAGATGCGTTACGACGATGATCGCAACGAACGACCAGAGTTTGTGCTGAACCAGCCAGCTTACCGTAAAGCAGAAGTTCTGGTTGCTGGCGAAAACTTCGGCTGCGGTTCATCGCGCGAACATGCGCCTTGGGCGATCAAGGATTTTGGCATTCGTTGCGTGATTGCACCCAGTTTTGCCGACATCTTTTTCAACAATTGCTTTAAAAACGGGATCTTACCAATCGCGTTGCCAAAAGAGCAAGTTGACGTCCTGATGAAGGACGCAGAAAAGGGCGAAAACGCTCGCATGACCATTGATCTGGAGAAACAGGAAATTATTACATCCGACGGAGAAATTTTTTCGTTCGAAGTTGATAGCTTCAAAAAACATTGTTTACTTGAAGGGCTCGATGATATCGGGCTGACGATGAAGAATGTTACTTCGATTGACAGCTTTGAGGCAGAAGCGAGCGTTTCGCGACCTTGGGTCTGATTTTCTTGTAGATACAATATGTTGAGGGGGGGCAGATATCTGCCCTCCTTTTTTCAATCTAATGATGCAAAGCCGCACCAGTTTGCTTTGGAAACGCCCTGAAAGATTCATATGGATTAACAGGATGTTGCAGTGAGAAGCGAAAGTGGGCAGAAATAAGGCAAGAATGAGGCAAAGTGCCACAATAGGGCAAGAATGAGGCAGAGTGCCACAAAGAGCTAATAAAGCTGCCGCAATGAGCAGTTAACGATGGGATAAGGGCGCGACACGGTATTGCGTTCGACCAAACTGAGGACAGACGGGCTGTGTTTTCAAGATTAGCAGGCGCAATCTTACGCGCAATATTGGTAGCGTTGCTAATTGCGACGCCTTCACTGCTGTTGCCTTCGTCTTCCCCAGAAACCACCCAGATTGTAACGTTAATCGCGCTATTCAGCGCCGCCCTTGTGATATTCGAGTACGCCTCTGTTTATCCGAGCCTGATAGAATTTCGGGATGCGCCGCCTTTTAACAGGGTGCGCTTTATGTCGCTATTTGTGACGGTGTTTTTGTTGTCTGTTATCAGTCGTGGGCAAATCGAGCCCACTAATCTGACGCAATTTGTACAGGCAGTCGGCGGCTTGATCGGTTACGCGATTGATTTCCCGTATAGCCCAGTCCGGCTTGTCCTGCAGATGTTCCCGACGGACACCAGTGCTGATAATATTTTCATGGTAAGAACTGCCGCAGGCTTGGCCTATCTTATATCGCTGATCACCCTGACGATATTTATTATCATCTTGCGGTTGCAAGGCTGGCCAGTTCAAGGCCGATCTTTCAACGTTTGGGTTAACCTTCCAACATTTGACCCGACAGCAGGGGGTGATGTTGTTGTACGTTTGATAAGGGACGCGCGCCTTAACATTATATTAGGCTTTGTTTTACCATTCTTGACTCCCGTAGTGGTTAGCTCTGCATCGACTTTGTTTACTCCGGTTACTGTAGGATCGCCGCAAACTTTGATCTGGACGGTATCTGCATGGGCGTTTCTTCCCGCAAGTCTGTTTATGCGCGGTATCGCCATGCACCGAATTGCAGAAATGATCCGCGAACAAAGACGGCAAGCTTACGAACTGGCCGCGCTGGAACAGGGTTTTGCGCCTTCCTGATCTGGTGGGTGACAGCCACCGCATGCATTTCAGATGCAATTCGCGTTGCCAGTTTTAATACCGAACTGAACAGAGCAGGCCCCGGCCTGCTTTTTCGTGACATTCTCAGAGGGGATGACACACAGATAGACGCTGTCGTTCAGGTGATTATTGCGGTTCAACCTGACGTGTTGCTTTTGCAAAGTTTTGACTATGATTTCGAACGGCAAGCGCTGAAGGCTTTCGCAGCTTTGCTGGGGAAGCAAGGCAAGGAATACCCTTACCTTTTCGCCTTACGGCCAAACACCGGGCTGCAAACCGGGATCGATATGAACGGGGATGGGCGTTCTGGGCAGCCGGAAGACGGGCAAGGGTATGGGCGGTTTTCGGGTCAGGGTGGAATGGCTCTTTTGTCAGTATTTCCTATTCTGGAAACCGAAGTCCGCGATTTCGCGTCCTTTCTCTGGAGTGATTTGCCAGAGGCATTAATGCCGGAGGTGGAGGGTAAGCCTTTTCCTTCGGAAGAGGCACAGCAGGTGCAGCGTCTTTCTTCTGTGGCGCATTGGGATGTACCTATCGAACTTTCGAACAGCCAAACACTCCACTTGTTTGCGTATCACGCCACACCACCAGTTTTTGATGGTCCCGAAGATCGTAACGGACGCCGTAATCACGATGAAACGGCCTTTTGGCAACATTATTTAGATGGGGCTTTGCCGGAAAGAAAGACAGAGGCGCCTTTCGTTATCTTGGGGGATGCAAACCTTGATCCACTGGATGGTGACGGGCGACACGCAGCGCTATCATCACTGTTGAAGCACCACCGAATTCAAGACCCCGCACCCACAAGCGCAGGTGGCGCAGATGCAGCGCGCAAACAGTCTGGTGTGAACGACGCACATCGCGGCGATCCCGCTCTGGATACAGTGGACTGGCCTGACTTTACGGGTAGGCCTGGCAATCTTCGTGTTGACTATGTGCTTCCCTCAGCAGATCTGCGGGTTGCCGATTCAGGTGTCTTTTGGCCGTTGGACGATACGCTTGTCACTGACGCATCGCGACACAGGTTGGTTTGGGTCGATCTGGAATTTTGAAGCTGCTGGTTTCTTGACCATGCCGGGCCAACCCGTTAGGTCGGGACAACCCTGCTATTCAAGGAATTATGTCAATGAGCAACCTTTCGCTTCTTATTCTGCCCGGTGACGGTATTGGCCAGGAGGTTATGGTCGAAGTACGCAAAATCATTGGCTGGTATGGCGAAAACCGCGATCTGAAATTTGATGTTTCAGAGGACCTGATTGGGGGTGCCGCCTATGATGCACATGGCACGCCTTTATCCGATGAAACGATGGCAAAGGCACAGGCGGTTGATGCGGTTCTTCTGGGTGCTGTGGGCGGCCCAAAATACGATGATCTTGATTTCAGCGTTAAACCCGAGCGCGGTTTGCTGCGGATCCGCAAGGAAATGGACCTGTTCGCCAACCTGCGCCCGGCTCAATGTTTTGATGCGCTTGCAGATTTCTCGTCGCTGAAAAAAGATATCGTTTCCGGCCTTGATATCATGATCGTGCGCGAACTGACCTCTGGTTCCTATTTCGGAGAACCGCGTGGGATTTTTGTAGAAAACGGGGAACGCGTCGGGATCAACACACAACGCTATACAGAGTCTGAGATTGACCGTGTTGCGCGAGCAGCATTCGAACTCGCACGACGCCGGAGCAATAAAGTCTGCTCAATGGAAAAAGCCAACGTCATGGAAAGCGGCATCCTTTGGCGCGAGGTTGTGACCGCCGTCCATAAAGCTGACTATGCGGATGTCGAACTCTCGCATATGTACGCAGACAACGGCGCGATGCAGCTTGTCCGGGCCCCCAAGCAGTTTGATGTCATCCTGACCGACAATCTGTTTGGCGATATCCTTTCGGATTGCGCGGCAATGCTGACCGGTTCGCTTGGTATGTTGCCTTCGGCCAGCCTTGGTTCACCCATGGAAAACGGCCGCCCAAAGGCGCTTTATGAACCAGTGCACGGATCAGCACCTGATATTATGGGGCAAGGCAAGGCAAACCCTTGCGCTTGTATCCTGAGTTTTGCAATGGCGCTGCGCTATTCCTTTGACCAGGGTACTGAAGCAAAGCGTCTTGAAAGCGCGGTCGAAAAGGTACTTGCAGATGGTGTAAGGACAGGTGATCTGATGCAAGCAAGTGATGGAACGCCCGCCACTACATCTGAAATGGGTGATGCAGTTATTGCTGCTTTGAACGCGTCACTCTGATTGCGGTCGAAGTTAACCTGATTTTGGCGAAACTAGTCTGCTTAAAGTTTTAGAAGTTAGAAATTTGACTCGCCAAAAGGTTGAGTTCGGTATTCAATTATAGTGATCATATTTGAAGGTGACCACTATAGGAGAGATTTCATGTCCAGAATTTTTTTAATTGCAATTGTTGCAATCAGTTTGTCATTTCCGGCGAGTTCAAAACCTCTGAACGAAATGTTTCCCGATATTTCTGATCGTTACACCGAAGAAGCAATCGTGCTGCTGCGTGATCTGGACTTTAAACAGGGTGAGATCGTGATAGGTGACGGCATTGGCCTTTTGACGCTGAATGAGGATTTTTACTACCTAGAACCGAGTGATGCCAGCTATGTGCTGACGGAACTCTGGGGAAATCCAGAAGAACAAGCGTCTCTTGGAATGATTTTTCCTGCCGATTTTACGCCGATTGATGATTCATGGGGAATCAATATTGAGTATGAAGATATCGGCTACGTCTCTGATGAAGACGCGGGTAGCTACGACTATGACGATATTTTACAGGAAATGCGGGATGATGCGGCCGAGGAGAACAAGTGGCGTCGTGAGAACAGTTTTCAAACTGTTGAACTGGTTGGTTGGGCGGCAGAGCCTTTTTATGATGCCGCTACGCGCAAGCTTTATTGGGCCAAAGAGCTGGCTTTTGAAGGGGAGGCTCAAAACACGCTAAACTATAACATCCGTGTCTTGGGGCGGCGAGGTGTACTTGTCCTGAATTTCATCGCCAACATGGATCAGCTTTCTGCGGTCAACAACGACGTTCCCCGCATTCTGGCGATGACAGATTTTGCGGAGGGTAATAAATATTCCGATTTTGACCCTTCGATTGACACTGTTGCAGCTGTTGGAATCGGCGGGTTGATAGCGGGTAAGGTTATGGCCAAAACGGGCATCTTTGTTGTTGCGCTGGTTTTGCTCAAGAAGTTCTGGTTCTTACTTTTTCTACCGCTTCTTTGGCTTAAGAGTGTAATCTCCAAACGTCGAAATTCAGGTTAAGAAAGCCTAAGAGCCAGAGGTAGCCTGTAAGCCACTTCTGAAATTTCTTCCGGTTTGTGAAAAATTTGGCTCCACCGAGCCATTTGTTGCAATCGCCCTGAGGCATTCCTGTGCTTCAGGGTTTTTTGTAGTAGCTCTTAAACCAGTCAACAAACTGCTCAACGCCCGTTTCCAGCGGCGTTTGTGGCAGCTTGCCAACCAGTTTTTCCAGCAATTGCGCATCTGCCCATGTTGCTGGCACGTCACCCGGTTGCATCTCGAGAAAGTTCTTTTCTGCGGTCTGACCAAGCGCAGTTTCTAATGCGTCTATGAAATCCATCAGGTTTACGGGTTGCCCTGCGCCAATATTAATCACTCTCCAGGGCGCGACGGGGGATAGGCTGTCACCGGGGTCCGGAGCATTGTCAGATCGGACAGGAGGTGCCGAAACTAGACGTATGATCCCCTCAACCAGATCATCAACAAATGTGAAATCTCGTTGCATATCGCCGTGGTTGTAGATGTCGATTGGCTGACCCTCTGTTATCAAATTCGCAAATTTCAAGGGGGCCATATCCGGGCGGCTCCATGGGCCATAGACGGTAAAAAACCGGAACATCGTTATTGGTAGCCCATAGAGATGCGCGTAAGAATGCGCCATTCCTTCGGTTGCTTTTTTGGTGGCGGCGTAGAACGACATCTGATGGTCTGCTTTATCTGTCTCGGCATAGGGCATTTTGGTGTTTGCGCCATATGCTGACGAAGTTGAAGCCAGCAGCATGTGCTTTGGTGGGTGGGTACGAGCCGCTTCCAGCAGCTCAAATGTTCCGACAAGGTTTGACTCGACATAAGACCGTGGTTCGTCAATCGAATAGCGCACACCCGCTTGTGCGGCCAGATGGATCACCACTTCTGGTTTTTCTTCCTCAAACAACATCGCCAAAAGGCGCGGTGTTTCCAGCGAGCCGATCTGCTCCTGAAAGTGGTTCGATTGCTTTAGAATGTCATGCCGCGCTTTTTTTAATGCGGGGTCATAATATGGGCTAAGGCTGTCAAAACCGATCACATCATGCCCATCAGCTAAAAGTCGCTGGCAAACATGAAAGCCGATAAAGCCAGCCGATCCGGTTACGAGGTACTTTGCCATGCGATGCCCTGCCGTTTTTTATTTGCCTAAGAATTAGGTCGCATAAATTTCAGAAACCTGCAAACGGGGTTTCCGAGACCGCCCTATTCATATCGACTTTTCGGTCACGAGCGGTATGCCTCGCTATACCATCGAACAAGCTGTTGCGTTAACTGCTTTGATAGCACCTTGCTGCTTCCGGTCAGCACAATTCGGTTGAACAGCTTATAAAGGTCGATCTGGGTGATAAGCACTTTAAATTTCTCATGATGCCAGTTCACCGAACACTCATGTAAGTCTGATACACCGGGAATGCGATGCAGCGCATTAAGCCGCTTTTCAGTTGCTGGCCGCATAGCGGAAATAGTTTCGTTTCGTTCTGTGTTGAAGTTTCGCTCAACCCAATAAGTCAGGTCTATCTCTTTGTCCTTTCGGTTGGGCAGGCCCCGATCACGCTTGATCAGAAACGACTCTGCAGAGCGTAGGGAATAGTGGTTCATCTCGGCAAGCGAGCGACCATTGGGCAGGCTATAAAGCGAAAGCCGCTTTTGGTTAGCCGCAAACACTCCCGGCATTTGATTGCCGGACCCGTCGACCCATTTTGGCAGACCGGCTTTGGTCGCGGGTTTTTGTTTTGGCCGATGAACACCAAGCTGGTTAAACGGCCCGCCCGCGCGGATCAGTGACTTAAACAAGGTTGCGGCTATCGGAGAGGAACAGTCTGTAGGGGCTGAAGCGGTAAATTGCGCGGTAACGGGGGCATCTTTTGCAAAGACAATGTCGTTGTTACCAAACAGCCGCCACGGCAAGGCGACAGCATCTGTATCGTCGGGAAGTGCTTTGAGCAAATCTGAAATCTGATGTCCGGCCACGTGAATGTTCAGAAATTCATCAACATCGCTGACCAAAATCCAGTCGGATTCTTTTCGTAACGGGTGTTTCCACGCATCGCGCAAAGCTTGCCACTGAATGCTTTGACTGCCTGTTTTGGTTTGGGGTAGGTGTACAATCTCCCCTGCTGCAGCCAGAGCATCCAGCATCTCGCCAGTTCCATCATCACAATCGTTGGAATAGATCAGATAATCAGTCACGCCCGCAGCCTGATGATGGGCAATCCATTCCAACAGAAAGGGGCCCTCATTTCGGACCGTGGTGATGCAGAGAACTCTCATGAATCGCCACATTGTTCTACGCGACTGTCAGCCAAGGTTTCCTGTGCTTCCAAAGCTGTCCGGATGGTGCTCACTGTTTTCCTTCCGAATTTACGGCTGAAATCACGCGACTGCGTATGGTCACCCTAACGGTTAGTGCGAAATATTGTCCAGACATTGGTAAATGACGGAAGGCAGGTTCAGACACCCAGATAGCGGTGCGTCAGGTCGTCATTCAGATCTGCCGTTGCGCCTGCCCAAACGGTTTTCCCGCGTTCCAGTATCACTGCATGATCCGCGACTGACGAAAGCTCTTTCAGGGACTTGTCAATCACCAGAATGGCAAGCCCGGTTTCTGATTTTAACCGCCGGATCGCGGCCCATATCTCTTGCCGAACCACAGGGGCGAGTCCCTCTGTCGCCTCATCAAGAATCAAGAGCTTTGGGTTCGTCATCAGAGCTCTGCCGATGGCAAGCATCTGTTGCTCGCCCCCTGATAAAGACCGGGCAGATTGACCGCGTCGCTCGCCGAGTCTCGGGAAAAGATCTGCGATTGTTGCGAGTGACCAGAAACCTTCTCGCGCAGCGGCAATAAGGTTTTCCTCAACCGTTAGATTGGTAAAACACCGTCGCCCTTCCGGTACCAAACCTATACCCAGTTGCGCGGCCTTGTAAGATGGCAGGCGGTTGAGCGATTGCCCTGCGAAAATAATTTTGCCGCTTTTTTGTGGGGCCATCCTGCAAATTGTTCGGATGGTTGTGGATTTCCCCATGCCGTTGCGACCCATCAAGGCAACGACTTCTCCTTCTCCCACCTGCAGATCAACACCGAACAACGCCTGAGAGGCCCCATAGAATGCAGTAATATTTGACGCGGTCAGAAGGGCGGTCACAACACGGCCTCCTCGCCCAGATACGCGCGCTGTACCTCAGAGTTTGCACGTATTTCGTCAACCGATCCGGTGGCGATCACCCGGCCATAAACAAGAACACTGATCCGGTCTGCAAGTTTGAAGACGGCGTCCATATCATGTTCGACGAGCAATATTGGTGCTTTGTGGCGAAGTTGGTCCAGAAGCTTTGTCATCTCGCCTGTGCCTTCCACGCCCAATCCTGCCATAGGCTCGTCAAGCAGGAAAGCTTTCGGGGAAAGCGCCAGTGCCATCGCGATTTCCAGCTTGCGGCGTTCGCCGTGAGCAAGATCAGCGGCATGAATAGTATAGCGGCCTGTCAGCCCGACCTGGTCAATAAAGTTGATTGCAGCCTCAGTCAGACCAGTTGCTTTCATCACAGGTCGTAAAAATCCCATCCAATGTCCGGTAGCACCCTGAACAGCCAGAACAACGTTCTGCAAGACAGTAAAATCAGGCACTACGGATGACACCTGGAAGCTGCGTGCCAGACCCATCCGCGCGCGTGCCGCCGTACCAAGGGTGGTCACATCCTGCCCCAGAAATTCAACTGTGCCGCTATCAGGTCTCAGTCCGCCTGCAATCTGGCTGATCAGGGTTGATTTGCCAGCGCCATTTGGGCCGATCAAAGCGTGGATTTCACCGGGCAGAAGACCAATGGAAACCTCGTCACTGGCTTTCAATGCTCCGAAAGATTTTGAGATATTGCGTACAGACAGGACTGGATCAGTCATGCGCGACCTCGCGCCCAACAAGGGTTCCGATCAGCCCACCACGTGCAAACAACACGACGCCGAGAAGTATGAGCCCTAGTAAGAATTGCCAGTAGTCGTTAATGCCACCCAGCCAATGTTCCAACAGAATGAATAGTGCTGCCCCGGCGACCGGCCCATATAGCCGCCCAACACCGCCAAGGATCACAAACACCATAATCTCGCCGCTGGTTTGCCAGCTAAACATCGATGGGCTGACAAAGCGATTAAGGTCGGCAAAAAGCGCGCCAGCCAACCCAGTGATCATGCCGGAAATTAGAAAGGCCGTGAGGCGAATATTGAAGGGTCGCATCCCGACCGCTTCAACCCGCTCAGGGTTTTGGCGTGTTGCTTGCAGTGCTAGTCCAAAGCGCGACTTGGAAAGGCGTGATGACAGGAAAAGCGCGAGGCCGAGGATCACATAGGTAATCGTGAAAAACTGAATAGGGTCGAGCGTGTTCAGACCCGGAAACCCGTTTCGCAGATAAATAGGCAACCCATCTTCACCCCCATATGCAGGCCAGGAGATTGCGAAGAAAAACAGCATTTGTCCAAAGGCGAGTGTAATCATGATGAAATAGGCGCCGCTGGTACGCAAAGAAAGTGCGCCGATAATCAAGGCGGCCAGACCGCTCGAAGCCAGCGCGACAACCCAGATAATTAACATCGATTTCGTGCCAGCAATTTCAAACGGCCATGTTGTAAGAAGGGTGTAGCTTTGCGCGTGGCTTGCTAAGATTCCCATCGCATAACCGCCGATGCCAAAGAATGCTGCATGGCCCAGTGATATTAAACCGCCAAGTCCAAGCGCGATATTGAGGCCAACACCCGCCAGTGCGAGGATCGCGACTTTCGTCGCTAGTGTAATTACGAAAGGCGCATCACTTACGTAAGCAATCAGAGGGACAGCCAGCAAACCAAACGCGAACACAAAGTTCAGAATGCGTTCGCGCAGCATCAGATTGCATCCCCATAGAGGCCGCTGGGTTTTGCGACCAAAACCAACGCCATCAGAATGTAGATAGACATTGATGCAAGGGCGGAGCCGACAGAAGTTGCGCTTGACGGGTCCATGAAGGTGCCAAAGAAAACAGGTAAAAGGAAACGGCCAAGCGTATCAGTCATCCCAACAAGAAGTGCGCCGACAAAAGCCCCTTTGACCGAACCGATACCGCCAATCACAACGACAACAAAAGCCAGAATAAGAACCGGTTCGCCCATGCCAACCTGAACCGATTGAATGGCTCCAACCAGCGCCCCGGCGAAACCGGCCAGGGCGGCCCCAAGTGCGAAAACAATGGTATAAAGCTTCGAAATATCAACACCAAGTGCCGCGATCATTTCCCGATCACTTTCGCCCGCGCGAATACGAATACCGAGCCTTGTTTTGGTGATCAGGGCGTAGAGCCCTACGGCAATCAGCAAACCAGCCGCGATAATTGCCAGCCGGTAACGGGAATATTCAATTCCGCCAGGCAGGGTAACAGGGCCGGAGAACGCGGCAGGCACGTCAAGAAACAGCGGAAAGGACCCGAACAGCCATCGCGTGCCTTCGGAAAATACCAGGATCAGGGCAAATGTCGCCAGCACCTGATCCAGATGATCACGACTGTACAGGCGTCGTATCACCACCAGTTCAACGATGGCACCAGCAGCGGCAGCAGCAGCAAGGCTTGCAATGACACCCAGCCAGAAAGAGCCTGTCGCCGTCGCGACGGCAGCACAGGCAAACGCGCCAACCATGTAAAGCGAACCATGCGCAAGATTGATGAGCCCCATAACACCAAACACAAGTGTTAGGCCTGCTGCCATCAAGAACAGCATAACGCCAAGTTGCAGCCCGTTTAAAAGCTGTTCAATGATCAGGGTCATTGCCAAGAAATTTGCCCGTTCAATAAAATGGTGGGCTACCCAATTGAGCAGCCCGCCGCATTTGTGATCTTACATTTTGCAGTCGGCAGCGTAAGCGTCCGAATGGTTTGTAAGGCCGGTTGCGATGATCTGATTGGTGAAGACATCACCCTCTTTGATCACTTCGCGCACGTAGATGTTTTGAATCGGGTGATGATTTGGCCCAAAGGCAAAGTCACCACGAACCGAGTCAAAATTTGCAGCCTCCAATGCTGCGCGGAAGGCGTCTGCATCTGAGACATCTGCCGCTGCCATTGCCGAAAGCAAGAGGTTTGCGGTGTCAAACCCCTGGCTCGCATAGAGTGACGGGAGGCGACCGTATTCTGCCTGAAAGTTTTCTACGAACGCTGCGTTTGCAGGGTTGTCCAAATCTTTGTTCCACTGAGACGTGTTGCGAACACCAAGCGCAGCTTCACCGACCGCTTGCAATATCCCCTGGTCAAAAGAGAATGCTGGCCCAAGCAGCGGAATATCAACACCTGATTGTGCGTATTGCTTCATGAAGGCGATGCCCATGCCGCCGGGCAGGAAGAAATAGACGCTATCCGCGCCGCTTGCCCGGATCTGCGCGATCTCAGAGGCATAGTCTTTCTGGCCAAGCTGGGTGTAAACCTCGCCCGCAAGACCGCCTTCGTAGAACCGCTTGTACCCTGTCAGCGCATCCTGCCCCGCAGGGTAGTTTGGCGCCATGATAAATGAATTTGCGTAGTTTGCACTGTTGGCATAGGCACCTGCGGCTTCGTGCAGATTGTCATTCTGCCAGGCAACGTTGAAATAGTTTTTGTGACACCCCTGACCTGCAAGGGCTGATGGGCCCGCGTTGGGAGACAGATAAAAAACGTTCTGCGCCGTTGCCGCTGGAACAACAGCCATCGCAAGATTTGACCAGATAATACCAGTCAAAACGTCAACCTTCTCTGACTGGATCATTTCGTCTGCCAACTGAACAGCAACTTCAGGTTTGCGCTGATCGTCTTCGATCACCACTTCGATATCTGAATTTCCGGATTGTGCGACTGCCAGCATGAAGCCGTCGCGTACATCGATACCAAGGCCTGCTCCGCCACCTGACAAAGTTGTAATCATTCCGACTTTCACAGGTTCAGCAGACGCCATGCCTGCAATCGCAAGCACGGTCGCTGCCGCTGTAAATGTTTTCAAAAGTCCCATCATGTCCTCCCGTTGGATTTATTCTGTAATTTTATCTGTCGTTGGGTCTGGGCACGCAAGTTAATGCATCGGCCAGTGTGCGCAAGCAATTGTAAAGAGTTTTCAAGGTTGCGAGGCGGGTCTTTGTCTTAAGAACGTGCACCTATCCAACAAATCTATTATTTCCTGTTTATATTAATTAACACGAGTGCTAATAAAGAATCATGGAAAATCTTGCATCTATCTTTTCAGCGCTGGGCGACCCGACTCGCTTTGCAATCATAGAGCGGCTTTTAGCAAACGGAGAGCAAAGCGCAGGCGAACTTCAGGATGTCGCGAATATTTCAGCACCTGCAATCTCGCGGCATTTGAAAGTCTTGCACGAGGCCGGGCTGGTAAACCGAAAGATAAATCGACAGCAGAGGCTCTATTCTTTGCGACCCGAAGCGTTTGCGACGGTGGGGAGCTGGTTTATTTCCCATCAGGAGTTCTGGGCAAAAAGTCTGGACCGTCTCGAGGCGGCATTGAAGAAGGAGAGCAACTAGAATGACTGATGTTTCAATAGAGAGGGTGTTTTCCGCCCCACAGGAAAAGGTGTTTTCCTTCATTACTGAAACCGAAAACCTTTTGAAGTGGTGGGGGCCAGAAGGAATTACGATAGCCGAAAACAATCTGAATTTCTCAGCCTGCGGTCCGTGGTTCTCTGTGATGGTTAATGGAGAAGGTGAAAGGTTCAAGGTTTCCGGGCTGGTCACGTCCGTAGATCCACCAAACTCTGTCAGCTTTACCTGGGGGTGGCATGATGATCGGGACATTCGTGGTGCAGAAAGCCATGTCACAGTAACGCTTAGCGCAGATAAATCAGGTGGAACGAAATTCGAATTGGTGCACCGCGATCTGACGGACGAAGAAGCGGGTGTTCGACACAATGAAGGCTGGACATCGTCGCTCCGCAAGCTTGAGCAGTTTGTAAATTCATAGATAAGGGAGGATTAAGAATGTCCAAGTACATTTTTGTTTACCACGGTGGGCGTAAGCCTGACGCACCGGATGAAATCGAAAAAGTCATGGCAAATTGGATGACGTGGTTTCAGGACATGGGCGACGCGGTCGTCGATGGCGGAAACCCTGCTGGTATGTCCAAAACTGTTTCTGCCTCCGGAGTCGTGGATGACGGAGGGGCGAACCCGATATCGGGATATTCACTGGTCGCCGCTGACAGTATTGAGATTGCGGCTTCAATGGCCAAGGGATGCCCAATTCTGGAAAATGGTGGAACCGTCGAAGTTGCGGAAGCGATGGAAATGTAGATCAGGGAAACGCAGAATAGACCCTTATTAGGGTCTATTCTTGTGGTACACTCCGTAAAACACGCGCACTAGCGACCTTTCCAGATTGGGTCACGTTTTTCAGCAAAGGCGCGTGCGCCTTCCATCTGGTCTTCGGAGCTGTAGAGCGCATCAACAGTACGCAACTGCCGCCCGGTTATCCGGTTTAAAGCATCCTGAAACTTGCTGTCTTCGGCGTCGCGAACGATTTCCTTGATTGCGGCATAGACGAGCGGCGGGCCGGATGCGAGGACTCTTGCAAGCTCCCATGCGCGTTTCATGAGCTTATCCGCAGGCAGTATTTCGTTTACCAGACCCCACCGATGTGCCTCGTCGACGTCAAACCAACGTCCTGTTAGCAGCAGTTCCATGGCGATATGATAGGGAATGCGCTTTGGCAGCTTAATGCTGGCTGCGTCGGCCACTGTACCGGATCTGATTTCGGGAAGCGCGAAAGACGCGTGATCTGCTGCAAGAATAATGTCAGCAGAAAGGGCCAGTTCCAGCCCGCCACCGCAAGCAATACCATTGACTGCGGCAATCACCGGTTTGTTCATGTCACGTAATTCCTGCAGACCACCAAACCCCCCAACGCCATAATCACCATCTACGGCATCACCATCTGCAGCGGCCTTAAGGTCCCAGCCCGGGCAAAAGAATTTTTCTCCGGCGCCGGTAACGATAGCGACGCGCAGTTTTGGATCATCACGGAAAGCAGCGAACGTTTCGCCCATGATCTTACTGGTCGCAAGGTCAATCGCATTCGCTTTTGGGCGATCGAGGATGATTTCCAGTATTGGTCCATCGCAGCGGGTTTTTACAGGGTCGGTCATGGAGCCTCTCGAAGTAGAGCGTCTGCCGCTACAGCGCGTGTAGGGGTGCAGATCAGCGGGTTAATTTCAATTTCCTCGACATGGCTGCCATTGGCAAGAACATAAGCTTGTACCGCCTGAACCGCGTGCAAAATAGCTGGCAGATTGGCTGCTGCTTTTCCACGATAACCGTTTAGTAAATTTGTTACTTTCAGGCCAGTTAGAGCCTCTTTTATCGAGTTTTCGTCCGTCGGCAACAACAATGATTGGCTATCATCAAGCAATTCTGTCAGCGTCCCACCCGCGCCCAGCGTCAGAACAAACCCGTGGGCCGGGTCACGTGTTACGCCGATCAGCAACTCAGCAACACTGTCGGAGATCATCTCTTCCAACAGAAAACTGTCACAAGGCATGTTGATGCCAGCCTCAGAAACCTGATCAGCGTCTTTCAAATTCAAGGCGACAAGACCTGCCTCTGTCTTATGTGCAATGCCTTCACCCTTAAGAACCAATGGAAAGTTCAGAGTATCTGCAGCGGTTTTCAATTTGGATTTATCATCAACATGCGTACCTTTTGGGGTATCAAGGCCAAAGGTCGAAAGCTTTCGTTTTGTGTCCATTTCAGAGACTAAACAAACCAAATCAGGCCCGCTCTCCAAGAAAACGGGTGTAGACGTTGGCGATTTGAAAGAACCGGCTGCTTCGGCTGCAATAATCGCTTCGGCCAACCCGCTTATTGGGACAACCCCACCTGAGATGAGCCGTTTCGCGACCTCTTCGGGCATCAACTCTGGCAACGTCGCGACCATTGCGACATTCGCTCCTGTTAATTCCTTAGCGCCCAACGCTGCTTCAATAGCGCACTCCCAGTCACCGGCATCGCAAATGTCTGATCTAGGAAAGTCCACGATCAGCAAGGTTAGCGCGACAGAGGGGTCCATCATGGCCGCCCAGGCCCGTGTCATGGCTGGGCCGTCGCGCCAGATGTAAGTGTGGTAGTCAAGCGGGTTGGCTAACGCGACCATCGGTCCAAGCGCATCGCGCAAATCGTGCTTCTGTCTTTCGTTGAGCTCCGGAAATACAACCGAACGGCCAATCGCAGTATCTGCCGCAAGGGACGCTTCGCCACCAGAACAGCTAATCGACGCGAGTCGGTTTGACGGAAGGGGACCCGTGATGTGAAGCAGTTTGAGTGTTTCGAGAAACGCTGGAAGGCTATGTAAACGCGGAATTCCAAGCCGTTTTAAAAACGCAGCGGCGCCAGCGTCCTCCCCTGCAAGAGAAGCCGTATGAGAAATCGTCGCCGCTCGTGCCTGTTCGGATTGGCCGACTTTGATTGCGACAATGGGCTTACCCGCTGCATAGGCTTTGTCTGCCAGCATCTCCCATGCGCGCAGATCTCCGAAGCCTTCAATATGCATCCCAATCGCGGTAACACGCGGATCATCAATCAGGGCTGCAGCCATTTCGGCCTGGGTAGTCTGCGCCTGATTTCCAGCGGTTACCATGTAGGCAATTGGCAAGCCGCGGTTCTGCATGGTCAGGTTGATCGCCATATTTGAGGATTGGGTTAGAATAGCAACGCCGGATTTAACGGTTGTGCATCCATGTTGGTCAGGCCAAAGCAGTGCGCCATCCAGTGCATTTATGAAACCATAGCAATTCGGGCCAAGGATTGGCATATCACCCGCCGCTTCCAGCAAAAGGGATTGTAAACCACCTGCCGCCTCGTCCTCTGCTTTGGCTTCGGCAAAACCTGATGCAAAGCAAACGGCACCGCCTGCGCCGAGTTTTGCAAGAGTGCCGACAACGTCAATTGTTGCTTGTCGGTTGACCCCAACGAAACAGGCATCCGGCGCTTCTAGAAGCTGATTTAGGCCTGAATAGGCTCTTATTCCGCAAATTTTAGCCGCTTTAGGGTAAACGGGGTAGATCGCCCCGTTGAACCCCATCTTTTGGCATTGTTCGATAACCGCCCGGCACCACGCTCCACCGCCGACAACAGCGATCGATTTTGGCCGGAACAGGCGCGACAGGTCTTTGGTCATGTTAAGCCCCGAGAGGGCGAAGCAGATCGCGGCTTATAATATGGCGTTGGATTTCGCTTGTACCGTCCCAGATACGCTCAACCCGTGCGTCCCGCCAGAACCGTTCCAGCGGATAGTCATCCATCAAGCCCATGCCGCCGTGCACCTGAATCGCAGCGTCGGTAACACGTGCCAGCATTTCCGAGGCATAGAGCTTGGCGGAGGCAATTTCCCGGTTGGCAGGCAGACCCCGGTCAAGTCTTTCAGCCGCCGCCAACGTCAAAAGGTCAGCGGCATCAATTTCGGTGATCATATCGGCAATCTGAAACCCGATCCCCTGAAACTTACCAATCGGCTGGCCGAACTGATGGCGTTGGGCGGCATAATCCAGTGCATAGTCAAAGGCCCTTCGCGCCCGGCCCACACACATGGTGGCAACCGTAATTCGGGTGGCGTAGAGCCATTCGTTCATCACAGCAAAGCCTCCATCAACCTCACCTAGAACTTGAGCGTCGGGCAAACGGCAATCATCAAATTCAAGCACCATGTTCTTGTATCCACGGTGGCTGACAGATTTATAGCCATCCCGGATGGTAAACCCTGGCGTTCCCCGGTCTACCAAGAAGGTCGTGATGCGCTTTTTAGGCCCGCGCGGTGTCTGATCTTCGCCTGTTGCAACAAAAACGATTATGAAATCAGCGTGATCTGCGCCTGATATGAAGTGTTTTGTTCCATTCACGACCCAATCACCACAGTCACGGACCGCGCTGCATTTCATGCCCCGCACGTCCGAACCCGCACCGGGTTCAGTCATTGCAAGCGCGTCCATCCGCTCTCCACGAACAGCGGGGAACAAGTAACGTTCTTTCTGTTCTCCCTCGCATGCCATCAGGATGTTTTGTGGACGCCCGAAAAAGTGATTTAGCGCCATTGACCCGCGGCCAAGTTCACGTTCCACCAATGCAAACTCAAGGTGGCTCAGACCCGCACCGCCCACTTCTTCAGGAAAATTACAGGCGTAGAACCCAAGTTCGATGGTTTTTCGCTTAATTTCCTCAGCAACCTCTTCTGGTACTTCACCTGTACGGTCTACCAAATCTTCGTGCGGATAGATCTCGTTTTCAACGAAACTGCGGACAGTTGAAACGATCATCTCTTGTTCTTCGTTCAGGCCGAATTGCATCACGGGCTCCGATTTGCTGAATTTGTTTGCAAAGGTTATTGGGCACGCCCAGTATGGCTGTGCAAAGTTGGGTAAAAATCATGCGAAACTGGGAAAATCAAAACGCCGCAGTGCAGCGTATCGGCGTGTTGCTGTTCGAGTCCTTTTCGAACCATTGCCTTGCCAATACTGTTGAACCGCTTCGCGCTGCAAACACGCTTTCTGGACGCGTCTTATATGATTGGCGTTTCCTGTCTTTGGACGGGGCTCCGGTTACCTCGTCCAGCGGGTTGCAGATTGCGCCGCACGGAAAACTGGCGGAGGCGTCAGGCGATATGTTGGCTGTGATGCCAAGTTATGATTTTAAGCGGCATGCAAACACGGTAACAGTACGTGGCCTTCGCAGTGCTGCACGAAGATTTCCAACCTTAGCGGGCTTTGATACAGGCAGTTGGCTGTTGGCCGAAGCAGGGCTGCTGACAGGACGTCGCGCTACGATTCACTGGGAAGAACTGGGTAGCTTTGCTGAAAAGTTCCCGGATGTCGAAACTGTGCGTGAACGATATGTCATTGATTCAAATCGCATCACCTGCAGCGGCGCAATGGCGGCTTTTGATCTTGTGATGGAGATGATCGCGCAAACAAGCGGCGAAGCGTTGAGGTTGGAGGTTGCGACCCTCTTCATGTCACCAGGTGTTTCTGCGCCGCAAAATGTGCTGCTGGCACGAACAAAGACCGTTTCACGCGCCGTGGCGCTGATGCAGGAGCATTTGGAAGAACCGTTAAGTATTGGTGAAATAGCACGGCGTGTCGGGCGCAGCCAAAAGGATTTGGAAGCGCGCATGAAGGCGGATCTTGGAGCGTCTCCGCAGACCGTATACAGGCGTTTTAGGCTTATATTGGCTCGAAAACTGGTTCTTGAAACAGAATTGCCAGTTGGCGAAATTGCGCTACGTTCCGGGTATCAGAACGCAAGCGCGATGACCCGGGCCTTCAGAGAAGAATTTGGAACTGCCCCGCGGCATATGCGAGTTGGATAGGCAGGTTCAGCGCGCCGAGTTTCTGATTTTCAAGCGGTGACGCATCCGTTCTTTTGCCTCTGGTGTTCCATCATGAAACGATCCGAACAAAATATCCCAAGGCACGTCCAGATTGCCGTAATTACATTCAAAATACCTATGATGCATCTGGTGATGAAACATACCTAACCGAAGACGTTTTTTGTTTTTGATGAACAACTCTTCAAACCCGGTATGTGTTGTCACGGCAGACAGCGCGTAAAACTGTAGGTGAAACATCATGTGCAAAGGGTGAGAAGCGATAACCCAGTGGATCAGAACCGATCCAAAGTAGATGATATGTTCGATCGGATGCATCGAAAGTCCGGACCAGGGACCGACATTGGTATTCCGATGATGAAGCGCATGGGCAACACGGTAAAGTGGGGGCCAGTGCAGCCAGCGATGAATCCAATAAAAATAAAAGCTTTCCCATATCGGGATCAGAAAAAAGATTGCTACAAACCAGATAGGGTTCGTGTCCCAGCTTAGTAACCACAGATATCCATTGGCAAAGCACCAGAACATCAAAACTTCATAGGCGCTCCAAACTAGAACACCGCTGGTGCAGCTCCAGAAAATATTGTCCAGAACCTGATTGTTCAGGGTGAACATTCCGCCCTTTTTGGCAAATTCGCGAGTGTCATATTTAAGGTCGTTTCCTTGATTTCGGAACGTGTAAAAATATAGGTGTAAGCCACCTGCAACAGTCACTAATAAGGCCAAATTGCGTAAAATGATCTGAAGAATCCAACCAACTGCGAAGGTCTGAGCGGTTTCCAAAGAGGGGCTAAACCAAACCCAGCTGGCAATGCTTAGCCCAAGGATTATCAGGTTAACGGTGATCAGGAACCAGCCATCCCAATACCAGCGCAGCACCGCCAGCGGTTTTGGGGGCCATTGCCACAGAGGAGAAACCCCCAAAGGCAAATCAGGGGTATAGTTCCATTCTCGTCGTGGTTCTGCCATCAGGCATGCATCCGTTTCTTGCGCGCGCGTGTTTCCACAGTCGCCGCTTCCGAACCATCATGGAAAGTGCCAAACCAACGGTCCCAGGGCATCTCTTGGTTTCCGTAATTACACTCATAATAACGATGGTGAAGCTGATGGTAAAAGGTTCCGAGCGCCAGACGCCGCTTATCTTTGATCAGCAGGTCCTCATATCCTGTATGGCTCATCGCGGCACCGGGCCCTTGATACACGATGTGAAAAAACAAGTGAATTGGGTGGGTCGCCACGACCCAATGGATGCACAGCGTTGTTAAGTAGATGAAATGCTCAACAGGATGCATTGAAAACCCACTCCACGGCCCGATGTTGACGTTCCGATGGTGAAGCGAATGCACACGTTTGTAAAGAAACGGAACATGCAGCAGCCGATGCACCCAATAGAAATGAAACGCAGACCAGATAGGGACGAGGATCAGGGCAAGAATGAACCAGACTGGGTTGCTGGCGAATGTAATCGTTGGTGCGTATCCGTTGGCCATCAACCACATTGTGACCACCTGAAACCCGGTGAGTTGCAGCACACCTGACCCCAAAGACCAGAACATATTGTCCCGTACCTGATCCGAAAAATTCCACAGCCGGTTGTTTTTCCCCTGATCGCGGCGTTCGAACTTCAGTTTCTTACCTTGGCCTTTATGTATGTAGAAATACCAGTGCAGCCCGCCCGAACAGATAAAAACCATTGCAAAGTTGATTGCCCAGATCTGTAGAATCCAACCAACGACAAAGGTTTGCGTTGTCTCAAGCGATGGATAAAAGAACGCCCAAAGCGCGAAAGCCATCAGAAGCATGATCACGCGTTCGGACAGCATCAGCCAGTTAAAGGTGAGCCATTTCACAAGATAGGCTGGCCGTGGTGGCCATTGGAAAATTGAGGGGTCCTGTAGCGGCAGGTCAGGATGGTAGTTCCAGCTACCGGATAGGTTTTCCGTCTTCAGTTTTTCAGGCATCTCTGAAGGTCCTTGTTGGAGTCTAGTCAAACGCGGAATATGCCTTATTGGGCATAGTTAGAGCCTTCTTCATCCAATATTGCCTTTAACTCCGCCAAGTGGCGTTCAGCCTGACTAGGGTAATCTTCCAGCTCCTGCGCAGTCTTTTCAGCGACCTCATCTGACAAAACGCGCAACGGTTTACCGGTTTGAAGTGCGCGAATGTATGTTTCTGCTGCGCGTTCGAAATAATAGAGCCTGTTAAACGTATCGGCGACGCTATCTCCGATGATCAGCACCCCATGATTGCCCATGATCATCACTTTGACTTTCGGGTCGGACAGCATAGACGCGCAGCGTTCGCCTTCTGCCTCAAAGGCGAGGCCACCAAAACTTTCGTCAATAACGTAGCGCTTGTAGAAGGTCGCGGTGTTCTGGTCGATTGGTGGGAGGTTTGAATCCGCAAGGCAGGCTAAAACAGTTGCATGGATCGAATGCACATGCATCACGCAGCGCGCATGCCGACAGCGCCGGTGAATCGATCCATGCAGCCCCCACGCGGTTGGATCAGGTGCATCCGGTGTGTCCAGCGCATTCGGATTGTTGGCATCCAGCAGCAGCAGATCAGACGCTTTGATACGCGAAAAATGCGCCTGATTTGGGTTCATCAGAAACTCAGTTCCGTCCTCGTTCACCGCCAGGCTGAAATGGTTCGCCACCGCTTCGTGAAAATTAAGCCGTACGGTCCAGCGAAACGCAGCGGCCATATCGACGCGTTCTTGCCAGTGATCAATATTTGCTTTGTGGAGAGGGGTAGGCGTCGCCATTTCATTTCCTTTCAAATCCTTGAGCAACATCGTGGCGATGCTGGCTGATCTTTACCAACGAAAAAAAAGGCGTCATGCTATTAGCAGAACTTATGCATAGCTTATGAAAAAAATGGATGATACCGGCCTTCCCCCGCTGAACTGGTTGCGCGCGTTTGAAGCGTCGGCGCGACACCTGTCGTTCACAAGTGCGGCTCAGGAACTAAACATGACGCAATCTGCCGTCAGTCAGCAGATCAAGGCGTTAGAGGGATATTTGGGTAAGGCATTGTTTTACCGACTTGTTCGGCGGCTCGAACTGACGGACGCGGGTAATCTGTATCTTCCATGGGTTCAGGATAGTTTTTCTGTTTTGACAAAGGGTACGCAACAATTGCTTGGCCCTGATCGGGCGAAAACGTTGCAGATCGTCTCTAACCTTGCCTTCACGGTGCATTGGCTGGCGCCGCGATTACCAAAGTTTTTCGCGGCACATCCCAAAATTCGTTTAAATTTCACAACGCCAATCTGGCATTTGGATCATACTTCACAGTCTGCTGACCTTGAGATTCGATTTGGGCGTGAACCAGATTCTCGGCTGATGTACGAGCTTCTTACACGGGCAAACTATTTTCCGATTTGCGCCCCGGGCGATTCAGTAACGCTCGACACGCTGTTTGATCGGCCGTTGTTTGACTGTGCAGGGCTTTCCTGCAACTGGGAATCCTGGTGCACAGGACAAGGGATATCTTTCCCTAAAAAGGCGCATTTGACCTATGCGAGCACTTACACAGTTTCGTTTTCAGCAGCGCGCGCTGGCAGCGGTGTTGCGATTGGGCATGATATTCTTGTGGCAGACATGTTGCGTGATGGCATTTTAAAACAGCCATTTGATCACGTTGCACCCGTAAGCGAGGCCTACTATCTGATTCATCCGGCGGGACATGTCGCGTCACCTGCATCTCAGGCTTTTTCCGATTGGCTCAAGAGTGAAATCAGGGGCTTGAACACCGAACAAATGTAAGGACAATTGGTCCATGGAAACACATTCAATTAAAACATGGCCCGAAAGCGCCGCACGTTTAATCGCCGTTGCGGCCGGGCGCGAAGCGGCGGATCTGGTTCTAAAGGGCGGTGTCTGGGTTAACGTTCACACCCGCGAGCTTCTCGAAAACCACGATATCGCAATTGCTGATGGTCGATTTGCCTATTGCGGCCCAGATGCCAGTCATTGCATCGGACCCGCAACTGAGGTGATCGATGCAAAGGGTCAGTATATGATCCCGGGACTATGTGATGCGCATATGCACATCGAATCCGGCATGCTGACGCCCGCAGAGTTCGCCCGCGCTGTCATTCCGCATGGCACCACCTCGATGTTCACCGATCCGCATGAGATTGCGAATGTCATGGGGCTTGAAGGTGTACGCCTGATGCACGACGAGTCGATGATGCAGCCCGTTAACATATTTACGCAGATGCCAAGTTGCGCGCCGTCAGCCCCAGGTCTTGAAACAACGGGTTATGAAATCAAACCCGAGGACGTTGCCGAGGCGATGAGCTGGCCCGGTATTGTTGGGCTTGGGGAAATGATGAATTTTCCCGGCGTGGTCAATGCTGACCCAAAAATGTTGGCCGAAATCGCAGCGACCCAGAACGCGGGTAAAACCGTTGGGGGGCATTACGCAAGCCCGGACCTTGGCCCGGCTTTCCACGCCTACGCGGCAGGCGGACCCGCAGATGATCACGAGGGAACCTGCGAGGCGGATGCAATTGCCCGTACCCGGCAGGGAATGCGGCACATGATGCGGCTTGGTTCGGCCTGGTACGACGTTGAAACCCAGATAACAGCGGTTACGGAAAAAGGGCTCGATTCCCGCAACTTTATTCTTTGCACCGATGACAGCCATTCAGGCACGCTGGTCAACGACGGCCATATGAACCGCGTTGTGCGCCATGCAATCGAATGTGGATGCGACCCGCTGGTCGCACTGCAAATGGCGACAATCAATACAGCAACCCATTTTGGGTTAGAGCGGGAACTTGGGTCGATCGCCCCTGGGCGCCGCGCTGATGTTGTTCTGACGTCGGACCTTAAAACACTGCAAATAAACCGCGTCATTGCACGTGGAGTAACAGTGGCGGAAAATGGGGTGGTAAAGGTTGAATGCCCGCATCTGAAGTGGCCGGAAAAGGTACGGAAAACCGTGAATATGGGACGCATGCTGATTGGTGCTGACTTCCATATCACAGCCCCGAAAGGCGCGAACACGGTTACTGCAAAAGTTATCGGCGTTGTTGAAAATCAAGCCCCAACCAAAGCTTTGACAGCAGAACTTTCCGTCGTGGACGGAATAGTCGAAGGGGACCCCGCTCAGGATGTTTGCCAAATTGCACTGGTGGAACGACATCAGGGTACTGGTGGTGTGGTAAATGGTTTTGTGTCCGGGTTCGGATATACTGGTGATATGGCGATCGCGTCGACGGTCGCGCATGACAGCCATCACATGATCGTTGTCGGTACGAATCATGCTGATATGGCGATGGCTGCGAACAGGCTGCAAGATGTTGGCGGTGGTATCACTGTCTGGCAGAACGGACGCGAACTGGCCTTGGTGAAACTGCCAATTGCAGGTCTCATGTCAGATGCACCCGCACAAGAGGTGGCAGAAACAGCTGATAAAATGGTCGCCGCTATGGCGGTCTGTGGCTGCACGCTGAACAATGCTTATATGCAGCATTCACTGCTGGCACTTGTTGTTATCCCAGAACTACGTATCTCTGATTTGGGCTTGGTGGACGTCACAAAGTTTGAGCTGACAGAGCTGTTTGAAAAAGGAAAATAACAATGACAGCACATTTCGAAATAGATGTAGAAACCCCGGCCGTTCCCGCACATGAAAGCTTCACCGACGCCAAGGCAGCAGTGGAAAGGCTGAAAGACCTTTATCGCACAGCCACTCAGTTCCTGAGCGAGAGGTTTTCAGAAAAAGCGACAGGCCCGCGGCCCGATAGACGGTACAGAGCATTTTATCCCGAAATTCGGGTTACGACGACAAGTTACGCCCAAGCCGACAGCCGTCTGAGTTTCGGCCATGTCGCAGTTCCGGGAACTTATTCAACCACTGTTACTCGGCCCGATTTGTTCGAAAACTACCTGTGCCAGCAAATAGATTTGTTGATGTGCAATCATAGTGTTCCCGTGGTGATAGGCATATCTGACACACCAATGCCGGTTCATTTCGCGGTCGCGGGTGACGCAGAGGTGAATGTTCCGCAAGAAGGGTGCATGGAGTATCCACTGCGCGACGTCTTTGATGTGCCAGATCTTTCAACCACAAATGATGATATAGTGAATGGCTTTGGTTACAAAAATCCGGACGAGTCAGGCCCGCTTGGTCCGTTTACTGCACAGCGCGTGGACTATTCTTTGGCGCGGTTGGCGCATTATACGGCAACACCGGCTGAACAATTCCAGAACCACGTTTTGTTCACCAACTATCAATTCTACATAGAAGAGTTTGAGGCATACGCACGTGAAATGCTTGCCGACCCAAACAACGGCTACACAGGTTTCGTTGGGCCGGGAAACGCGGAGATCTCTTCGCCAAACCAAATAATGGACGCACCAGCGAAATTGCCGCAGATGCCGACCTATCATTTGAAACGCGCGGATGGGACGGGAATCACACTGGTGAACATAGGGGTGGGTCCTTCAAACGCCAAAACCGCAACAGATCATATTGCGGTTTTGCGGCCTCATGCCTGGCTGATGGTCGGGCATTGCGCCGGGCTGCGGAACTCTCAGAACCTTGGGGATTTCGTGCTCGCGCATTCTTATCTGCGCGAAGATCATGTTCTGGATGACGATCTGCCAATCTGGGTTCCGATTCCACCGCTTGCGGAAATTCAAATCGCTTTGGAACAGGCAGTTGCGTCAGTTACCAAACTGGAAGGATTTGAGCTTAAACGCATCATGCGAACGGGGACCGTCGCCACCATTGACAACCGCAACTGGGAGTTGAGAGACCAGTCAGGCCCGGTTCAGCGTCTTTCACAGTCGCGCGCCATCGCTTTGGATATGGAAAGTGCAACGATCGCAGCAAATGGTTTTCGCTTTCGCGTCCCTTATGGGACATTACTGTGTGTTTCAGACAAGCCTCTTCATGGTGAGTTGAAATTACCGGGAATGGCCTCGGATTTTTATAAAACACAGGTGTCGCGGCATTTGAAAATAGGTATACACGCTATGGAAGCATTGCGGAAAATGCCACTGGAACGCATCCATTCACGCAAATTGCGTAGCTTTGAAGAGACCGCGTTCCTCTGAGACGGCGAAAATCAGCACAAAATACATGAAAAACTGAAGAATTTTACCACTAATTGTTGTGTCCCATCACAACATGCCGTTAAATGCGCCCAATAATGCCCAAGTTATCAGGGCTTCATGAGGAGACATACAATGGCAAAACCAATGACAAAGACCCAGCTTGTAGCTGCTCTGGCCGACGAAATGGGCTCAGACAAAAAAGCAGCGAACGGCGCACTGGACGCAGTTATCGCGGTTATCACGCGCGAAGTAACCGGCGGCGGCGCTGTGACCCTTCCAGGTGTTGGTAAAATTTACTGCCGCGAACGCCCAGAGCGCATGGTTCGCAATCCCGCTACTGGCGAGCAGATCAAAAAAGACGCCGACAAAGTTGTCAAAATGACAATCGCGAAAGCGCTGAAAGACGGCGTCAACGGCTAATACGTTCGGGGATTGTCCCCAACGCTGAATACATTAGGGTCGCCTGACACAGGCGACCCTTTTCATTTGGAGGCAGGAATGGACATACGTGCGATAGGCATGGGGCTTGCCTTTGCATTGATGTGGTCTTCGGCCTTTACCTCTGCACGGGTCATCGTGATGGATGCGCCTCCGTTGGGCTCACTGGCGCTTCGGTTCCTTATCTCTGGAATCATCGGCGTGGGGCTCGCCCGGATGATGGGCCAATGCTGGACCCTGACGCGCGACCAATGGCGTGCGACATTTGTTTTTGGGCTGTGCCAGAACGCGCTATATCTGGGGCTTAATTTTGTTGCGATGCAAACCATCGAAGCGTCGCTTGCCTCTATCATCGCATCGATGATGCCACTGATGGTTGCCTTTGCTGGCTGGGTGGTTTTCCGCGAACGGCTTCGCCCGCTTGCGGTACTCGGCCTGCTGGCGGGCGTAATTGGCGTTGGCCTGATTATGGGTACGCGGATTAACGGTGGAGTTGACCTCTACGGCGTCAGCCTGTGCGGAATCGCCGCCGTAGCCCTGACCATTGCCACACTTTCGGTGCGGGGGGCATCATCCGGCGGAAATGTCATGATGATTGTCGGGCTGCAGATGTTTGTTGGCGCGGGTATCCTTGCCGTCGCGTCAGCCGGGCTGGAAACAATTGAAGTTAACTTCACCTGGAGGCTGGGTTTTGCGTTTATCTACACAACGCTGGTTCCGGGTGTACTGGCAACCTGGGTTTGGTTCGCACTGGTTGGCAGAATAGGT
The DNA here is from genome assembly GCF_023015645.1 of Pseudohalocynthiibacter sp. F2068. Classification (NCBI taxonomy): domain Bacteria; kingdom Pseudomonadati; phylum Pseudomonadota; class Alphaproteobacteria; order Rhodobacterales; family Paracoccaceae; genus Pseudohalocynthiibacter; species Pseudohalocynthiibacter sp. F2068. Next base: position 19,831 of record NZ_JALKAK010000012.1, on the reverse strand, counting down.
GCTGTACGCGCAGCGACCTTTCACTTCCTGAATCCATTCTTTGGTGTTGCAATCGCCGGTGTTTTACTTGGCGAAGCGATAGGCGGGATAGACCTGATTGGTGTCGCGATCATCACTGTGGGCATTCTGGCGGTGCAGTTGTCTAAACAACGCGCTTAGCCACCCCAGTTTTCGGGTAATTTGTGGCCAATTTCATTCGCGAGATTTTCCAAAAACCTGCACATAATTGCGGCCCGCTCTGTTGCCAGCTTACGGGCGGTATCGGTCGACATCTTACGAGGAAGCTTTAAGAGCTTTGCGGCCCAGTGATCAATTGAGAACCGTAGATCATCAAGTGCACGGATTGTTGGAAATGGGTCGGTTGGATTATAAAGTTCACGCCCTAAAGAACCCGCGACAGCAAAGGCGCGCGCGATACCAATGGCTCCCAGCGCATCTAACCGATCAGCGTCCCGCAAAATCTTCGCCTCTATGTTTCGCGCAGGAATGTTCGCAAAGTAGCTATGTGCCTCTATCGCGTGTCTGATTGTTGCAATGCCTTCCTCGGAAAACGAAAATGGAGCAAGTAGCCCCTCAGCTGCATCTGCGGACATAGTCGACGCACCCACCCGGTTTGGGTCATCTTTTGGCAGGTTTACCAGATCATGAAAATAGGCCGCTGCTAAGAGGGTGCTTCCAGCAACCACACCTTCGCCTTCGGCAATCTGCTGACAGTTTCGCCAGACCCTGTCTAGATGCGCGAGGTCATGCGCAGCATCATTCGCCATGTGATCCGCAACGATCCGGCGAAACTGTTGGTGTAAATCAGCCAATCTTGCCCTGATTTTCACCAACCTGGCCACGGTGCAACAGCAGGTGGTCCAGTATAACGCAGGCCATCATTGCTTCGCCGACCGGAACTGCGCGAATCCCAACGCAGGGATCATGCCGGCCTTTGGTCACCACCTCGATCGGGGTGCCATCTTTGCGGATCGATCTGCGTGGTGTGAGGATCGATGACGTTGGCTTTACGGCGAAACGAACGACGAGATCCTGACCAGTGCTTATTCCACCCAAAATGCCGCCCGAATGGTTAGAGCTATACTCGGGTCCATCCGGCCCCATGAATATCTCGTCCGCGTTGTCAGTGCCTTTTAGCGCTGCCGCCGCCATGCCTTCACCAATCTCAACACCCTTTACGGCATTGATTGACATCATCGCGGCGGCAAGGTCGGTATCAAGCTTACCGTAGACAGGCGCGCCTATGCCTGCCGGGACGCCACGCGCCACAACCTCGACAACGGCCCCAACCGAGTTTTTTGATTTTCGGATTTTTCCAAGATAGGCGTCCCAATCTTCAACGGCACCTGCATCGGGAATCCAGAAATCATTCTGGTCAATCGCGTCCCAGTCAAATCTGCTTCGGTCAATGTGCATTTCGCCCATCTGAACCATGTAACCCCTGATCTCGACATGAGGCACCAAAGCCTTGATCGCTTCGCGCGCAACCCCACCCGCTGCAACCCGTGCAGCGGTTTCACGTGCCGACGACCGGCCGCCACCGCGCGGGTCACGGTTGCCGTATTTTTGATGGTAGGTGATGTCTGCGTGGCCGGGACGAAAGGTTTCGGCGATATCCCCATAATCCTTAGACCGCTGATCGGTGTTTTCAATCATCAACTGAATCGGCGTGCCTGTGGTTTTGCCCTCATACACTCCGGACAGAATGCGTACCAGATCGGCCTCTTGCCGTTGCGTGGTGTGCTTGCTCTGGCCGGGTTTGCGCTTGTCGAGCCAATGCTGGAGCATTTCGGGAGTGACCGGCACACCGGGGGGGCAGCCATCCACTGTCGCGCCCAAAGCGGGCCCGTGGCTTTCGCCCCACGTAGTTACACGAAAGAGATGCCCGAATGTATTGATGCTCATGCAAACGCTCCTTTTCAACTGCTCTACCGGGCGGCGGCGCCTGTCTCAAGGGGTTTTGGCTTGCCAAGTGCGTTATGCCGCCCTAGAGACATCCTTACCTCGGGGGGCCTTTACTGGCTGAGATGCAATAGCGGACCCGTTGAACCTGAACCGGTTAAGACCGGCGGAGGGAAGGTTGAGATGCACTCATCCCGATATCCGCCCGTCGGCAAATAGAGGATGAGATATGAAATATCCACTGATCGCCGCGGGACTTTGTGCAGCCAGCATGGCTGCGGCAGAGGCACCCGTTCTGACAGTTTACGCACCAGACTACTTTGCGTCTGAATGGGGCCCGGGCCCCGGCATTGAAGCAGGGTTTGAAGAACGCTGCGCCTGTGATTTGCAATTTATCACGGGTGATGTTCTGCCCCGGCTATTGCTTGAAGGGGAACGGACAGAGGCGGATGCTGTCATTGGCCTGAACACCGATGTCACGCTGAAGGCGCGGGAATCAGGCTTGTTTGGTACACATGGTCAAGACACCAGTGGCCTCACGCTGCCGATTGAATGGTCGGATGACGTGTTTCTGCCCTTTGACTGGAGCTACCTTTCCTTCGTCTACGACAACACCAAGCTTGAAAACCCACCCACCAGCTTTGAAGCGCTGCTAGAGATGCCGGACGATGTGAAAATCGTTATTCAGGACCCACGGAGTTCGATCTCTGGTCTTGGCCTGTTGCTTTGGGTGAAATCGGTTTACGGGGATGATGCGGAAAACGCCTGGACACGGCTTGCGCCAAAAATCCTGACCGTGACCAAAGGCTGGTCCGAAGCCTACGGTATGTTCACGGATGGCGAAGCTGACATGGTTTTGTCGTTCACCACGTCGCCCGCCTATCATATCATAGCCGAAGAGGATTTGACAAAATCGGCGGCGATTTTTGATGAGGGCCACTATGTGCTTGTCGAGTTGGCGGGGAAAATCGCGACGACCGATCAGCCGGAACTTGCTGACTCGTTTATGGAATACGTCCTGTCAGAGGAGTTCCAGTCTATGATCCCGACAAGCAACTGGTCCTACCCCGCCCAGCTTGATGCAGAGAAACTACCCGCACAGTTTTTGCAGTTAGGAACGCCTGAAAAGGCGATCTTCTTGTCCGAACAAGAAGCGAATGACGTGCGGGACGGAGCACTGGAAGAATGGCGAAACGCCTTGTCCCAATAAAGCCGGTCTACGGCTTGGGGGCGGTTTCTGCCGCCCTAATCCTTTTGCTGACGCTCGGCACATTGGCTGCCGTAGTAACGCGGGCAGAGGGGGTATCCGCCTTGCGCCCAGCAGATTGGGCTGCGTTAAGGTTTACGCTTTGGCAGGCGTTCCTTTCGGCATCTCTAAGCGTGCTTCTTGCAGTGCCGGTGGCACGCGCGCTTGCGCGGCGGCAGTTTTTCGGACGCTCAGCGCTTGTTACATTGCTTGGCGCGCCGTTTATCCTGCCGGTTATTGTTGCGGTGCTGGGATTGCTCGCGGTGTTTGGCCGGTCAGGCATACTCAGCACGATGCTTGGCTGGGTGGGTTTGCCGCCTGTTCATATTTATGGATTACACGGCGTCGTTCTGGCGCATGTCTTTTTCAACATCCCCCTTGCGACACGCCTTATTTTGCAAGGTTGGCTGGCCATCCCGGCAGAGCGGTTTCGTCTTGCAGCCTCGCTTGGCTTTGACAATGCAGACATACAGCGTGTTCTGGAATGGCCAATGCTGCGCGCAGTTGTCCCGGGTATCTTCATGGTGATCTTCCTTCTTTGCATGACCAGCTTTGCGGTTGTTCTTGCATTGGGTGGGGGGCCAAAGGCGACAACGCTGGAACTCGCGATTTATCAGGCGTTCCGGTTTGACTTTGATCTTGGAAAAGCGGCTCTTCTTGCTGTCATTCAATTTGGTTTATGCGCGGTTGTTGCGGTTATCGCGTGGCGTGTGGCAACACCTGCAGGCATGGGGGCAGGCCTTGACCGGACTGTTGAACGGTGGGACACGAGCAATCCGGTGCTTCGCGCGCAGGATTTTACTGTCCTTGTGTTCGCCACGCTGTTTTTGCTCACTCCCCTGGTCGTGATCTTTCTTAAAGGTGCCGGAGCAGTCTGGACGCTGCCTGATGTTGTCTGGTGGTCTGCGTTCAGATCAGTACTGGTGGCCTTGGGTTCTGCAGCACTCGCGATCAGCCTGGCTTTGTCCTTGGCATTGCTTGCAGTCAAACTTGGCCAGAAACGAACCGCCGGATTTGTCGAGGGTTTTGGATATCTGACGATTGCTGCGTCACCTTTGGTCGTCGGGACCGGGTTATTTATCATGATCTTCCCGTTTGCGCGCCCGTCCGATCTGGCGCTGCCGGTAACAGCTATCGTAAACGCCGCGATGAGCCTGCCATTCGCCTTGCGCGCGTTGAGCCCCGCACTGCGCGACATCGAAAATGACTTTGGTCGCCTCGCTGACAGTCTTGGTCTGTCAGGCTGGTCCCGGATGCGGTTGCTGATCTTGCCACGGATGCGCAGACCGCTTGGGTTCGCTGCTGGTCTTGCGGCAGCGTTGTCTATGGGGGACCTTGGGGTTATCGCATTGTTTGCTGATCCTGAAAGCGCGACACTACCGTTACAGATGTTTCGTTTAATGACGGCCTACCGGATGGGCGACGCGGCAGGAGCGGCGCTAGTCTTGTTGGCGCTCAGCCTGTGTCTGTTTTGGGTTTTTGATCGTGGGGGTCGTGTTGATGCTGACACTTGAAAGATTGGAAATTGTTCAGGACGATTTTTGCCTTACGGCTGATCTGTCAGTCCCAACAGGAGCAAGGGTTGCTGTAATCGGGCCATCCGGGGCGGGCAAATCAACCTTGCTCGCAGCCATCGCAGGTTTCCTGAAACCCGGAAGTGGCAAAATCCTGTGGGATGGGGTTGATCTGGCTGACCTTCCGCCGGGAGAAAGACCGCTAAGTTTGTTGTTTCAGGACAATAACCTGTTCCCACATTTAAGTGCTGCGGAGAATGTTGGCCTTGGCCTGCGTTCTGATTTGAGGCTATCCTCTTCGCAAAAAGAGGCCGTGAGTAATACTCTTGAACGAGTGGGGTTGAAAGGGTTCGGCAACCGCAAACCAGCCGCTTTGTCGGGCGGGCAGATCGCCCGTGTTGCGTTGGCACGTATGATCTTGCGTCAAAAACCACTTGTGTTGCTGGATGAGCCATTCGGTGCGCTCGGCCCGGCATTAAAGGGTGAGATGCTAACCCTTCTGGCAGACCTGCTTGATGAGACAGGCGCAACCCTGCTGATGGTTAGCCACGACCCGGATGATGCAGTGCGCATTTCAAGCCAAACAATCCTTGTGGCAGAGGGTATTGCGCATCCGCCAATAGATACGGCCACGCTATTTGCCAACCCGCCAGACGCGTTGAAAAGGTATCTGGGGTAGCCTTCAGAAAAAATTGTGCGACAGCACGAACATCAAAGGCACTGGCGCGACGGCAATCAGGAGTGAAATAACAAACGCGGGCAGTGGATATAGCCCGGACATGCCTGCTGCAAATGCAATGCCGCCACCGCCGCCAAGAACAACGTTACCCGGCAGGTTTAACACAGCGATCAGCGCAAGATACCTGTGCTTTAGCAGGAACGGAATAATACGGTTCGGTGCGTTCTCTGCCAAATAGGAAAGGCGCTCTTTGTGGTCCAGACCAGCCAGATTCTCCACCAGAGTTCGTGCGCGTTCGAATCCCAGATATGCAAATGCTCTGGCAATAAGTGCGGCAGGTACAAACCGGCCAATCAGGTAGGCGATCAGCAAAGCGGCCACCATGCACAGATAGACCAGTATCGCGGCACTTGCGCCAAAGATCATCAGCATACCAAACCCGATCTCTGCACCGGGGACAAAGGGTATCGCCGATGTGACGATGTAGAGACCAGCAATGGTCAGTATCATCATCCGCATCAGGGGTTCGTCATTGAGTACGGCTTCGCTGGACGCATAACTTGCGGCGCGTTGCCCAAAGTACCAACCCAAAAACAGAATCGCGAGAAATATGATCAGGACCACGAAACGGCGTCTATGGTTAGAGAAATGCTTTATTAGTGTGCCCGCAGCCATGCTGTGCGCCTTTAATCAATTTGTGCAGGTTCACCCTAGCACAGCAAAAAAGGTGGAGCGTATCACGATCGACTGACAGGATAGTGATACAGGCTAACAAAAGAAAACCCCGCCGAATGGCGGGGTTTGTTCATTTCAAAATCAACGAGTTCTATGCTTCGCCAGATTTCGCTCTTTTCTTGATTGGTGCCCAAATCCGTTTGTTGGTGAGATAGAGCAGCACCGACAGAATCAAGAGAGAGAAAACACCGATGAAGCCTGCTTGCTGACGAGCCATCATTTTTGGTTCTGCAGCCCACATCAGGAAGGCAGAAACATCCATTGCTTCGTGGTGAAGATCGTTAGAGTGGCCGTCGGCGTACTCTACATCTTCACCAACCAGCGGCGGCGCCATTGAAATCCAGCCGCCCGGGAAGGCAGTGTTTTCATAGAAAGTGACGTTGTTTTCTTCTTTTTCGTGGCCGGTGTAGCCAGTCAGGATCGAAGCGATATATTCAGCACCACCCATGCCGCGAACGGCCTGATTGATCCCTAGGCCATATGGCCCGTGAAAACCCGCGCGCGCTTTTGCCATCAAAGACAAGTCAGGCGCACCAGCCGCAGTGTTTGCAGGGAAGTGATCCGCCGGGGTCGCCGTGCGAAAATCACCGTCACCGTCGCTAAGCTCGGGATCCCAGACTTCGAAGTTTTCAGCGTAAGCCCGTGCCTGGTCTTCTGAATACCCAAGTCCGCCTTCATCCGCGAGGTTGCGGAAGTAGACATATTGCATGCCGTGGCAGGCTGAACAGACTTCGGTGTAGATTTGCAGGCCGCGTTGCAACTGGTTCTGATCGAATTTGCCAAAAGGTCCTTCGAACGAGAAAGCAAAATCTTCGATGTGTTGCTCGCCACCGGCTGCAAAAACGCCTCCGGTTGAAAGGCCAAGGGCCGTGACGGCGGTGATCGCTAGTTTTTTGATCATTGTCATTGTCCCTTTCACTCGGCCGGCGTTTCAGCTTTGGCGCCGTAGTGTGCGTCAAAGTCTGCTTCGATGGTGGCCGGTTGTGCCTCTGGTTTCTCAATCACACCCAATAGCGGAAGGATGATCAGGAAGTAGGCGAACCAATAGGCGGACGCGATCAGTGAGATCCAGTCATACGGGAACTCAGCAGGGCGTGCGCCAACCCACATCAGAACAAAGAAGTCGATCACAAGAAGCACAAACCACCATTTGAACATCGGACGGTAACGACCCGAGCGTACAGATGAAGTATCGAGCCAAGGAGCCAACGCCAGAACGGCGATTGCGCCAAACATTGCCAGAACACCAAAGAACTTGGCGTTGATGATGCCACCGGTGACAAAGCTTACAAGCTGAACAGCCCAGACATCAGCCGTGAAGGCCCGCAGGATCGCGTAGAATGGCAGGAAATACCATTCGGGAACGATGTGTGCAGGCGTCACCAGCGCGTTCGCTTCGATGTAGTTGTCCGGGTGGCCAAGGTAGTTCGGCATAAAGCCGACGATCGCCCAGAAAATCAACATGATAACGGCCAGTGCAAAGACGTCTTTGATCACAAAGTATGGCCAAAACGGAAGGGTGTCTTTTTCCGCAACAGCCTTAGAGTCCTTGCGTACGTCGACGCCGGTTGGGTTGTTGTTACCGGTTGAGTGGAATGCCCAGATATGAACAACCACAAGCCCAGCAATCACAAACGGCAGCAGGTAGTGAAGTGAGAAGAACCTGTTAAGTGCCGGTTGCCCAACTGCGCTTGCGCCCAGAAGCCATGTCTGAATTGCTTCACCAATACCCGGGATCGCACCAAAGAGGCCGGTGATCACAGCAGTACCGTGGAAAGACATCTGACCCCAGGGCAGAACATAACCCATAAACGCCGTGCCCATCATGCAAAGGTAAATCAGCATCCCGATGATCCACGTAACTTCACGCGGCGCCTTGTAAGATCCGTAGTAAAGGCCGCGGAAGATGTGTGCATAAACCGCCACGAAGAACAGTGATGCACCGTTCATATGAACGTAGCGCATCATGTGGCCGCCATTCACATTGCGCATGATATGCTCAATCGAGGCAAACGCCATGTCGACATGCGGCGTGTAATGCATCGCCAGAATGATGCCGGTGATAATTTGCAATACGAGGCAGAATGTAAGGACGATACCCCAGATCCACATCCAATTCAGGTTTTTGGGTGTGGGGATCATCAGTGTATCATAGAGAAGGCCAACCACAGGCAGGCGTGAATGGAGCCATTTTTCGATACCCGACTTGGGCTCGTAATGGTCGTGCGGAATTCCGGACATTTGTGCCTCCCTTAACCCAGCTCGATCGTCGTTTCATCGACGAAGTTGGCGACAGGCACCGGAAGGTTTTCCGGAGCCGGACCTTTGCGAATACGACCAGACGTATCGTAGTGCGACCCGTGGCATGGGCAGAACCAGCCACCAAATTCACCAGCTGCGTTACCAAGCGGCACACAACCAAGGTGCGTACATACACCCATCATCACCAGCCACTCGCCGTTTTCGTCAAGCGCGCGGTTTTCATCTGATGCGTCAGCGGATTCGTTTCCATTGTCGTTGCGCGCGCTCGAATCGATCAGCGTGCTCATATCGACATTGCGGGCAGCCTCGATTTCTTCTTCCGTACGACGACGGATGAAAACTGGCTTACCCTGCCATTTGACGGTCAGCTGCGTTCCGGTTTCGATACCTGAAATATCAACACGAATCGATGCCAGCGCTTTAACATCGGCACTTGGATTCATCTGATTTACAAGCGGCCAAACCGCTGCTCCGGCTGTCACAGCGCCTGCGCCTGCCGTTGCATAATAGAGGAAATCCCGGCGGGTGCCTTCGTGATCTTCTGCGTGAGACACGAGAGTTTCTCCCTTCCCTGGCCGAACGGCCTTAACGTTAAAATGACCACGCGTGAACGTAGCCTTCTCGCGCGGCTGTTTATCCGCCCAAATGCGCTCCGTCCAGAAGACAATGCGGCTCAAATAAAAAAGATGCGGTTTTGTCGCGGTTCATTAGTGCAATTTACAGTGGTATTCGAGGGTCAGGAAGACAAAAATTGCCGTTTTGTGTTTAACTTCGCATCCAAAACGCCTCTGGACCCTGAATTTGCGTCAACTCCAGTCGACCAGCACAAGAAATCACCCGGCAGAAGTAAGAAAACCTCAAATCGCCAGTACATGTTTTTCGAATTGAGAGTTCGGTTTTAGCCGACCGACTCATTCATTATGACTCTGTATCCACCCGGTTTTGGGGGTTCTGCAAGGAATTCGCCAAATGATTGCCAAAGCTCAGCAACTTTTGCCTGATTTGCATTTGAAATTTCCTCGCTTTCGACAATCGAGATGATGTAGCCGTTCCCGTCCGCGTCCACGGCATTGATGAAATGCTTCAATCCGGCCAGCGCCAGAATTTGCGGCTTGATCCGTTCAAGCATTTTTTCAGATGCTTCAACCGTTCCTGGTTTAAGTTTGTAGGTTGTTATCCGTGCAAACATTTCAGTCCCCCCAAGTATATTCGCTCTGCCAAGCAGAGTTGTTCAGTACAACTCGTTTCAGGGTTCTGAGCTTAGTCCAATTTCGGAGAAACGCCTAATCCAGCTCAATGCAGTGAAATGCTAGCCAGCAGGAGGGACCGTTGCTAGCATCGACTCACGTTCTGCGAATCTTTCGTACCAGTCTGCCAGTGCCTCATGTCCCGTGCGCCAACCCCGTGCATCGTGGCGCAAGTCGAGATACCCAAGTGCACAGCCTATTGCAATTTGCCCCATATCAAGAGAGCCGTTCAGCTGGCTCATCCAGCGGCTGTTAACGGCATCGACGGCATTGGATACCTTGCTCCATTGCGCCTCAACCCAATCTGGAAATTGTTTTTCCTCGGGGCGTAAACGACCCTCGTAAACCATCAGAAGTGCTGCATCGAGAATACCATCCGCAGTGGCCTCGAGCGTGAGGGCATCCCACAGTCTGGCACCGTCTGGGTAGAAGCCCGCTTGAAAACGCGCGTCTAGATAGCGGCAAATGACACGGCTGTCATACAGCGAAGGGCCATCGTCGCGCGCCAATGCGGGAACTTTACCAAGCGGGTTTTGCGCGATTGCGCTTGCTGACGCTTCAAATGGAGTACCGTGTGTGGGTTCCAGTGCGACCGCTTCGGTCTGTTCTGCCTCATGTAATAGGACCATGACCTTGCGTACATAGGGCGAGGTCGCGCTGTAGTATAGTTTCATTCAGATGCCTTTCGGATGCGTATACGGCCCAAAGCCGAAATGTCTATATCCACACCGGGGCCCATTGTTCCCAGCCGGATCGTTCTTTTAAAATGAAAGCCAGCGTTGGTCTGGTCACCATCGCTACGCAACGTTGCACCTTCTTCAAGTTCGTCGAGCGCGTCTTCAGCGCGTTGATCGCGGCGGCCTCGTTCAATGGTGCGCGTGACAGCGTAAGCCGCCAACGCAACGGCGCCATAACGCAATGCAAGACCTGCAACCGGGGCAAGGGGTAACGGCATTATCTCCTCCCAATCTGTGTTTCAAATGTAAGAAGCCAGTCTGCCGATGTCCAATCAAGCTTTGGATGGGGCCATCATCAGCGCCGAAAGGTGGCGTGTTTCGTGACCTGTTCCAGATGCATCCATCTGAGACGCTGCGTTGCTGCGGACCTCATCAGTCTTGTTCTGGCCAAGCTTCCATGTACCGTCAATGCTGGTGATCTCGAGTCTAATTGGAACGATCTGGCGCATCATCTTGTCCATAACGCCATCGCTCATTTTGCCAGAAACCCAAGGGGTTTTTGGCAGCAGGTCCGCCTCAAACCGCGCCGAAAGCCGGTCGAGTAAACCTCTTAACTTTTCCTGTGGCTCTTTTATCAACTGACCACGCAAGTGTACCGCAACATAGTTCCATGTTGGCACCTGATCATCGATTCCATACCAGTCAGGTGAAACATAACTGTCCGGACCAGAAACAGCTACAACCGCCGGCTCTGGTTCACTTAGCGTGCGAACAATCGGGTTTGACCTTACCAGATGCAACTCTGCAACCTTACCGTCATCAGACAGTAAAAACGGAACATGTGACAGCAGCGGACCTTCCGATCCGTTTACAGAAAGAATGCCAAAACCGCACTTCTGCGCAAAACTTCGATTCGCTTTATCTGGCATCTGTCTGAAGGCAGGGTTTGGGTGCATGTCGCGTCTCTGTTTGAAAATGTCTTATCCGGGTCTTGCCTTCAGGCCAAGGCTTAGCCATTTTGGCTGTGTTCTCAGGGCGGGGTGAAATTCCCCACCGGCGGTGTGTGGCGCAAGCCATAAGCCCGCGAGCGGCCCCGGATATCGGGGTGTCAGCAGATCTGGTGTGATTCCAGAGCCGACGGTCATAGTCCGGATGGAAGAGGACGATTGGGTGGTAAGGCATGGTGCCTTGGCGTTCCTTTCGTTTGCACGCTCTGGGTGACGTGTCTGGAATGAAAGGAAAGAACTATGACACCCACCCGCTACGCCTTTATTAAGGCAAACTGGCACTCAGATATTGTTGATCGCGCCTTTGATGGGTTTTGCGAGCTGATCCCGGCCTCTCAGGTCGATGTGTTTGATGTGCCTGGTGCGTTTGAAATGCCGCTTGTGGCACGTGATCTCGCGGCGTCCGGTCGTTACGCCGCTGTGGCTGCAGCCGCATTCGTGGTTGACGGCGGCATTTACCGGCACGACTTTGTGGCGCAAGCTGTGGTCGATGGTTTGATGCGTGCAGGCATGGATACAGGTGTTCCAGTGCTGTCAGTCTCTCTGACCCCGCACCACTATCAGGAAACCGATCACCACAATGAAATATACCGCGCGCATTTTGTTGAAAAAGGACGCGAGGCCGCAAAGGCAGCGTTGATGATTGGCAAGACAAGGGCTTCTCTAGCAGCCTGAATTCTTTTTCCGAAAAATATCCCCGCCGGAGGCATTAATCTTTTTTGCCTCTGGCAACGCTTTCAGGGAAACAACACGACGTGATCACCGGCCTGCCATTTTGGGTTTTTCTTCATGATTGCCGTAAACCGCTCTGAGGAAAGAAACCTCTCGAGCCATTCAATAAGGTTCGGCCAGGGCTGCGCGTCAAACCAATCTTTTTCGATATTGGCGAATTGCCGTACGAAGGGTGCAATAGCCGTATCTGCGATACTCGGGCTTTCACCAAACAGATAGAGTTGCTCAACAAGCATCATGTCGAGTTTGCGCAAGAAAACAGAAGCCTTTTCCCGCTCGACCGATGGGTCTGCATCTTTGTAGCGCGTTGCGTATTTCGTGCGATCAAGGGCAGACTTGAAGGGACCATCCGCCTCATCAATCAGGCTATGGGCTTCTTGCGGCACATTCAGCCATCCTTCGGGGTCATTTTCGCCAAGTGCCCAGTGCATCACGTCAAGACTTTCTTCAAGCACCTCACCATCGGCAACGACCACCGGAACCGTTCCCTTAGGGGATGCCGCTAGAAATTCCGGTGCTTTATCGCGCAAAACGATTTCTCGTAGTTCACAGGTGATCCCGGCGCTGGCAATCGCCAATCGTGCGCGCATCGCATAGGGGCAGCGCCGAAAGGAGTAAAGAATCGGAAGAGTCATGCTGTTAACCGATGAACGTCATAACCCGTTATCCGGGTTGTGACGAGGCTACCCTCGGTTTGATCAGCCGCAAAATTCACCTCGGTAAACTGCTCTGTCCGCCCCATGTGCGGGTTTTCCATCAGAATATGGTGGGTTTTGCCGACTTGATCGGAAAGATGGCGCGCAACCTGAGCTTCGCCCGCCGCACGCAAACGTGCCGCCCGTGATTTTATTGCACGCCCATCGACAGCCGGCATCCTCGCTGCAGGTGTGCATTCACGAGCTGAATAGGGAAACACATGCAGCCATGTCAGGTCACACTCGGTCACGAGTTTCAGAGAGTTTTCGAACATTTCTTCCGTTTCCGTCGGAAAGCCCGCGATGATGTCAGCGCCAAAAGTCATGTCGGGGCGCAAACGACGCGTCTCTTCGCAGAACGCGATTGCATCGTCCCGCAGATGGCGCCGTTTCATGCGCTTCAGGATCATGTCATCACCCGCCTGCAAGGAAAGGTGAAGGTGCGGCATAAGACGTGGTTCTGTTGCGATCGCCTGCATAAGGTTTTCATCAGCCTCGATGGAGTCTATCGAGCTAATCCGCAAGCGGGGCAGGTCTGGAACCAATTTGAGAATCCGCATCACCAAGTCGCCAAGGCGTGGCGTTGCGGGCAGATCAGCACCCCAGCTTGTCAGGTCTACACCGGTCAATACGACCTCATTGTAACCCTTGTTGACCAGTCGCTTGATCTGATCGACGACAACACCAGCAGGGACAGACCGCGAATTGCCGCGTCCATAAGGGATAATGCAAAAGGTGCAGCGATGATCACAGCCGTTCTGAACCTGAACATAGGCGCGCGACCTTGTGCCAAACCCGTCAATCAGATGCCCGGCTGTTTCGGTGACTGACATTATGTCATCAACCTGCACGCGCTCCGTTTCCCCGATGAAATCCGGGCCGCGCATGGATGCCCAGATGCTGGCCTGCATCTTTTCTGTATTGCCGATGACAAGGTCGACTTCGCCCATCTCGGCAAAGGTTTGCGGTTCAGTCTGCGCTGCACAGCCTGTCACAATCAGTTTCGCGTCAGGATGCGCGCGGCGCAGTTTGCGAATTTCCTGCCGGGCTTTGCGTACAGCCTCTGCCGTGACGGCGCAGGTGTTCACGACAACAGCATTTTCGATACCGGCGGCGGCAGACAGTTCTTTCATCGCCTCGGTTTCATAGGCGTTCAGGCGACAGCCAAGCGTCGTGAAAAGGGGGGGGCTGCCTGACATCAGATGTTTTCCAGAAACTCACGACGGATTACGCCGTCAAAGACATGCGTAATTGGACCAGTCATCCAGACACCGTCATCGCGCCAGTCAATTTCGAGATCACCACCATCCAGATGGATCGTCACCTTGCGGTCGGTCAGACCCTTGCGATGCGCCACAACCGCAGAAGCACAGGCACCAGACCCACAAGCGAGGGTTATCATTCCGCCGCGTTCCCAGACGCGCATTCGCAAGGTTTGACGGTCAATCACATGAATGAATTCAACGTTCGTGCGCTCCGGGAATAGCGGGTGATGTTCCAGCGCTGGGCCGACGTCTGATAATGGTACAGCTTCTGCATCATTAACGACGAAAACCATATGTGGGTTTCCAATACCAGCAGCACCGGGGGCCCCTTCAATTGGCAAGGCGTTCAGATCATCAACAGGATGGGCAAGTGGTATCTGATCCCACTCCAGTTGCGGCTGTCCCATGTTCACGCTGATCAGGCCCTCTCCGGCATCTACGGCTTGCAGGGTTCCGCGTCCCGTGCGGATGCTGGCAGCTTTCTGCCCGGTTTCGTCCATTATGATCCTTGCAACACAACGGCTGGCGTTGCCGCAGGCATCTGCTTTTGACCCATCAGAGTTCCAGAATTCTACATCCAGATCCGCAACGTCAGACTCGCGCAACACCGCAAGCTGATCAAAGCCGACCCCGAAATACCGGTGCCCAATTGCCCGAGCGGTATCTTCATTCACCAAATCAGGCGCACTTCTTGCGTCGACAACAACAAAGTCATTGCCAAGCCCGTGCATCTTGCGAAACGGAAGCCCGCCCGTCTGGAGAGTCAAATCTGCCATGCGCATCATATAGGTTAAGCGGAAAAATCAATCCAGAGGGCTGATTCAGGCAATTTCGTCCTTGACCCCTGCGGTCAGCTTGCCTAAGACGGCGCCTCGTGAGGGCCCTTAGCTCAGTTGGTAGAGCGGCTGACTTTTAATCAGTAGGTCACTGGTTCGAACCCAGTAGGGCTCACCACATCTTTTCAATAGGTTACGCTGTTATTGGATGTTGCCTTCTTTTCTTGGGTAAGTGCAGGGTAAGCATTGCGCAGGAATATCTTGATTTTTGAGGTTGTATGTCCCAGCGTTAGCGCAATTGGGAGAATACTATGGGCCATATTAGGCTCGGGACTTTATCACAGTCAAAGAAATGGCGCGACGTTATCGGGTTGCTCGATTCGGATGCCTCACTTCAGGATGTGGCAGCGGCAGCGGCACACGCGTCTGAACGAGATCTTAGCCGCGCTTCGGATGACCCTTCCTTTCAGTATGTGACCAGCCTGCTTGTGCAACTGCCGTTGTTGGCACGCGCACCGGGCTTTGAGAGTGCAATGGCCGACCTAGGTGTTGATGAGGGTGCCCTTCAATCCGTTCCTGCACTGCTCGCCAGTCTGAGCCATTCGATTGACCAGAACGCTTTTAAGGTGGGCCGATCATCAGACGCGGGAGAGCTTGCACGCGCAGCGCTGCTAGAAAGTCTGTCGGTACAACTTCGCGACAGACTACCCTCGCTCTTTGATCCAGATTCTCAACAAATCCGGCAAGCGTTGGCCTCTTTTTCCAGTGGCCAGAACTTTGCGCATCTTGCCCGCGATTTCTTCGCAAGGCTGTCGTACAAATCGCTCGACTATTTCCTGAGCCGCGAACTCGCCAATCACACAGGAGCTGGCAAACGCTTCGCAAGTGATGCGGAGCGCGTCGAGTTTGACCGGGCTCTGTCGCAACACACGTTTGAAGCGTCACGAATTGTTCAGGAGTTTGCAAGTGGCTGGTATGGAAAGACCGTCTGGAAGGAGGAAAACCTAAGTCAGGACACAATCAACAATTTTACGCATTACGCGTTCAAGAAAATGAGGACCGAACTCGGGCGGCGTCGCGAAGATGCCTGAATACCAGATTCGATGCTTTTTGCCACTTGCCGAAAGTAGAGGCGACGAGCAACTCCGCTTTACGGTCGATGGTCGGACAAAGGGTGTTACCCTGAAAATCGGTAGCCTGCGCAAAAACCTCGTTACCTCTCTCCCTGAAACCGTCATCGATATGATTGAGATTGCGGCCTACGTCTATGCAATTGACTCGAGCGTGAGCCGTGGTGGGCCGGTAGATCAGCAGATGGCAAAGAAGTGGCACCGTCAGTTCTTTGTCGAATTGCCAGTGCGCGATGCAGCGTTCTGGAACGCGCCAGAGCTTAAGAAAGAACTTGAGGAGACGTTGTTCTTTCTTTCAAATGATCGCTTCCAGTTCACCTTCACGCAAATGGAGGCTGAACATCCAGAACGCGAACGATACTTTGACTTTGGAAAAGAGAACGCCTGGTCGCCAGATACGGTCATGTTGTTCTCAGGTGGTCTGGATTCTTTTGCAGGGGCATTGGAGGAGATTATTGAGCGTAACAACAAGGTCGCCCTGATAAGCCACTTCTCAGCGACCAAGATTAGCCCCGTTCAACGAAATCTACAAAAGGCGATGGCAGAAAAGCTTGGGCAGCATAGCCTGATGTATTTCCCTATGCAGGTTCAGCTTAAAGGTGGCACAAATGTGGAAGGCACCCATAGAACACGGTCTTTCCTGTTTGCAGCCCTTGGCATGGCAACGGCAACTGCCTTCGGCAAAGAAGCTATTTCATTCTATGAAAACGGTGTCGTAAGCTTAAATTTGCCGCCGGTTAGGAATGTTCTTGGAACACGTGCAACCCGCACGACGCATCCCCAAACACTTCGCAGGTTTGAGAGATTATTTAGCCGCATCTTTGGGAAACCGCACTGCGTCTAGAACCCATTCTTCTGGCGAACGAAAACGGAGGTTGTTGAAACGATTGCGCGTCTTCAAATGGCAGATCAGATTGCGCACTCGAGAAGCTGCGCTGACGTCCACAATCAGACCAAGCAACACCCGCATTGTGGCCGGTGTTCGCAATGTATTGATCGACGCTTTGCGATACTCGCTGCCGGATTGGAGGCCCATGATCCGGAGGACGCCTATCGCTTGGATCTGATGACAGGCGTTCGAATGTCTGGCCCCGACAAGGAAGTTGCCTTGTCCTACGTACGTGCAGCATCTGGCTACCAGACGATGACTGCTGCTGAGCTAGAGCGGTATTTTCCAGTTGTTGTGAATGCGATCAATCATCTGGACGGGCCTCGAAACACTGCGTTACAGAGGCTGGCAGAGCTTTTGCGTCGGCATGGAACAACCGTATCCGATGTCATGCGCAACACAATGAAGGAACAAAGGCCTGAGCAGTTTCCCCAAGGCAGCCTGCCCGCAATGCTTGGCGATATCCTACGTGAACATGCTTTTCCGATATCAGATGCATTTGACACGCCGATTGTTGCGGAAGCGATAGACAAGACATTCGAACTGGTCTTTGACCTAAAACGGAGAACGCTTCTGATCGATGACAAGATCGAGATCAAAGGGGCGGCTTATGAACTACTATTAGTGTTAGCAAATGAAAACCTGCTTGGGGCAGGGAAAGGCCTTGTCAAATTAGATTACCCAACGCTTCCAGCAGGCGAACTCTGTGATCGCTTAGGTTTGGAAACTGAGGAGGCTGTTCGAAGAGGAGTACTCCGGGCCCGGTCTACCCTAAAGAAAAAGTTCATGTCGGCGGGGTTGGATGCTGAGAAAGGCATCGAGTTGATCGAAAATTTGCCGGGTTTTGGATACCGTCTGGCGCCCGACAAGGTCGCCGTTCGGATGAAACCTGAACGCTAAGATCATTCAATGACATCGAAGTCATTGTCCGGGTCTTGGATTGGGCCACGCTTGCGAAACTTCTCAAGCAATTCCATCTGTCGCCCCGTTGCCACGGACCCATATGAGCGAAACGTTGTCAGCACATCGTCGTGCCCCATGTTTTGTGACCAGGCCTTGTAGTCTTCGGGTGACCTGCAATGGTCTTTTGCCAGTTTTGCGAGCGTGTCACGAACACGGTGAGGTGAAAATGGTGAAAGTCCGGCATCCTTGAAGGCTTGCTTGAATATCTTGGCAGCAGACGATGGGCTGGCCCAGGGTTCACGTAAAATGCCGAGCGCTTCAAACCGTTTGGAAATCCCAACGCCAACTTTTGTCTTCGGAAACAGCGGGTCACTTTCCGAGAACAGGTGAACAGATTTGAGTTCGCCGATCCAGTCGCGGACGATTTGTTCGATCTCGCCGCCTATTGGGTAGAACGCCGTGGTGAAACTCTTGCCAAACTTGGTGTCAACAGTTCTGCCATCAAACTGCACACAGGCGTTCGCAAGATCGACATGTCCGATCCGTAGAGAGATTGCTGCCCCCTCGCGAGAACCTGTCAGGAACAGGAACGCAATGAGCGCACGATCACGCCGTTGCAGGACCGTTTCTTGTGACATCTCGTGAACAAGCTTCCGAACCTGTTGCGGCGATGGGTGTGGTTTCCAGCAACTGCTTCGCCGCGCTCGTTCTGATTTTAGATCCGGTGAGAGAAAGTCTGCATCAGAGCGCGTAATCTTGGATTTGTAGCCAGGCTGATCCGCAAGCCATTTGAAGAAAGCCTTCACCTCGCGCAAGGTCCCATTGATCGAACCTTGTGAAAGCTTGGCCCCGGTGCGCTGGTTTTGCTTAGAAGATAAGCGGCGCTTGAAACTACGTGCTTGTTCCGAATGAAACGCTCGAAAGTCTTTGCCTGCGAGAAACGCTTGATAGGAAGAAACTGCAGCAGCAGCCTTGTCAATTGAAGCCTCGGAAAGGCCTTTGGCATCTTTGAGCCAGACAAGGTATTTGCGCTTGATGCGCAGGTTGTCAGAAACGCGCTTTGACATTGCTCTGAGCCTCACTCTCTAAGGTTACATTTAAGGGGGCATCTGTATGGGACACTATTCTTGGGTCCGCCTGCTGAATCGTGACCTCTATTTTTGCCCGGATTGCCTCAAGATCAGCACGACGGATGATCTTGTTGATGACGGAACCACACATCGGGCAGAGGGCTGTCAGCATGCCGGTCGAGGGAGCTTGCTGTGTGTAATCCGCAAATTTTCCAGCGGGTTCCTGGGGTAATTTGCATCCCAAGCAATACAGGTGATGCAGGGCAAGCTTGCACCTGACCTGCTCACGGCGGTAACCGAGATAGGTTTTGAGATCTGTTCCTGTGATTAGCCATGGTCTGTGTCGCGTATCGGCCAGCAGACCCTTGCTCTTGATCCAGCGGATGATGGTTTGCCTGTGTCTGCCCAGCGCCTCTGCCGCTTCAAATACTGTGTAGATTCTATGGGTTTTGATTTTGTTGGGGGAGGGGAGCCGTGTCATTGGGTCTCCTCCACGGGAAGAGGGCCAGACGTGTTCTGGCAGACCTGTGACGCCTCATAGGCGTTGACATCTTCCTGCCGATATAGAACCCGTGCCCCGATCTTCAAAAACTTGGGACCCTTCCCCAGCCATCGCCATTGTTCCAGCGTCCTTGGCGAAATCTGCCAGTAATCTGCTAACTGCTCTTGCGTCATCTTGCTCATTGCGAGCCTCTTTGCTTCTTTCCACGTCGAGTGGATTCGACCTGGTTCTAGAATCAAAGATGAGGTTCATTAGGGGCAAAGTATGTGGACAGCACGTTTTAAGGCGTGACTCATGGGTCGTGTAACTTATTGATAAATATAGGGCGAGAATTGAAAGGCGTGACCAAAACTCAAAACACAGTCATTTGGAGGAGCTAGCGTATGGCTCAGCGCAAGAACGAGTCGCTCTGCCCGTTCTTATGTCGCCTATCTCAAAAGTGTTTTTGCCTAGCTGATTAGGATTCAAAGCAGCCGTTCGCCGCATGCGTGTTGAATGGCGACTAGGCGGTGTGGTTTCAACTGATCGCCGCAACACATGCTTCAAATTTCTCTGCTGGCGTTTGGTATTGCAAGGTCTTTCGAGGTCGCTCGTTGAGTT
>NZ_JALKAK010000011.1:0-133894 GCF_023015645.1 Pseudohalocynthiibacter sp. F2068 | reverse complement strand
GTAAAACGTCCGCGTCCGATATTTCATCTCTAACACTCCATCTTTCCAAAAAGACTAAAGTGTTGCGACCACCCGTTGAAACCGCCGGACAAAGTGACCTTTCACTGCGCGTGTGCCAATGGCTGCTCTCGACATTCTCAACCTGACAAACAAAAGCGGCGCGGGGATGGTCCCGCCCTGCTTGGGCAGTTTCTCATACTCCGGAACATCCCCGTCTCCAGGAATAGGTGCTATGTGGTTTGAAAGGTCCAATATTACGCGGCGCGTTGTCGACTGAAAACCTTCAACTCGGTTATTGAGTAACATGATCAAGAAAAAGTCGAGTTATTGGGTTTGGGATCTTTGTTGGAGGCCAGATCGCATACACAGGCAAGGGGTGTACCAACATATCTGGGAGCAGCTTGACAAGTTTCCCATCACGCAGATGATCTTCCACAAAATGCGTCGGGGGAGAAGAAATTCCAGCCCCCAAGATTGTCAAATCCACCATGGCTTCGATGCTGTTTACAGTTATGTTTCCGAACTGATGAACAGTGAGATTGTTACCATTTTTATCTGTGAGGCTACGATTTTCCTCCATGCCCTCAAACTTGATCCAGCATAGTTTCTCTAACGCTTTGATGTTTGATACGTGATCTAAACCTTCAAGGAGCTTGGGACTGGCGACCAAGACACGCGGCATTTCCCACAATAGTTTACACTTGAGACCAGAGTCTTTTAGCTTTCCGATCCGAAGCGCCAGATCGAACTGCTCATCAATCAGATCGTTTTCTCGATTGTCATAATGAAGGTGAAGATCGACGTTTGAGTAGCCCTTGGCAAAATCGCCGATCCGTTCGGATAAGTAAGATTGGGATATGGCAGACGTCAACGCAACCTTCAGCTTCCCGCTGAGATGGGTCTCAAACCTGTTTGCTAAGTCGAGCCCGGATTGCGCAGCATTAAGCATATCCAATGCCGACCTATACAAAGCTTCGCCAGCATCAGTGGTGTTTAGGCTTCTAGTTGAACGGTACAACAGTGGAACACCGACTGTCTCTTCCAGAATGCGGACATGATAGCTCACGGCAGATGGTGTTAGCTTCAACTGTCGAGCAGCCCCTCTGAAGCTTCCCTCCCGAACGGTTTTGGCAAATACTGCAAGCGATTTCAAACGATCAATCATTGTGCAATTAAATTATACAGTGTGGTCAATATTGGCAATCTATTTACACAGTAAAAGGTAACCTATGATGCGACCAAAAGGGATGCATCTATGACTCAAGCCTATGCTATGGCGCTCTTCGCACTAACCATGTCAATATCTCCAGGACCAGTTAATCTGATTACATTATCAACTGGGGTGAACCATGGCGTCAGAAAGGCGTTCGGTTTTGTCAGCGGTGCGACCATTGGTTTCACACTGCTTCTCCTGCTCCTCGGCTTGGGGCTACAGGTCATCGCCGAGAAAATGGGTGTTTTGCTTGATATTCTTACGATACTGGGCGCTGCCTTGATCATCTATTTTGGTTACAAACTGGTTACGTCAGATGGGCAGATCGATGCCGTAGATCATGCTGCTCCCAGCTTTTGGCAGGGCGCGGCGTTGCAATGGATGAACCCAAAAGCATGGGGGGCTTGCATTGCGGCAGTGTCTGTCTTCAACTTAGAGTCTTCGAGACCAGACCTGTTCTTCTTCGTTGTTTTGTATTGCATCATTTGCTTCTTCGGCATTGGTAGCTGGGCCGTATTTGGTAGCCAAATCGAAAGATTCTTGGACACATTACGTAGGCGCATCATTTTCAACGCTGTACTCGGCATCATTCTCATTGTTTTGGCTTGTTTGCTCGTAGTGCAAAAATTCCTCATCGGGTCGTAACCGCTAGTGCCGTCGCGCCATGCCTTTGGCTGTTTGTCCTCGCAAAGACGTTAATTGAGAGCGGAAGATTTAGAGGTTCATCCGCACCAAAGCGGGCGTTCGTTGCACCTTAGAAATCCTACCCGTTTTGGGCTCATAGCCGTCATCTGACGCCTTCGATAAGTTCATATGTCCGCACCCCAGGTTTCCAAAAGGAAAGTTACTTTTGCACCTAGCCGCTTGAAAGCCAGCCAGTCACCGTTATTTGCATTGTACACAAGCAAAGCGCCCTTGCTCTTCGCTAGAAAAACAGGATCATCACCCTGACGTATAAGGAATGATATGAATGACCGCCCCGATTGATCTTTACTACTGGCCAACCCCGAATGGTTGGAAAATCTCCATTGCGCTGGCCGAAATGGACCTGCCATACAAATTGCACCTCGTGAACATAGGGGCAGGCGAACAGTTCGACCCTGAATTTCTGAAAATTGCGCCGAACAACCGGATGCCCGCGATTGTGGATCACGATGGTCCGGACGGCAAACCGATCTCTGTTTTTGAATCAGGCGCAATTTTGCAGTACCTCGCGCGGAAAACCGGCAAGTTCGGTGGCCAGACAGAACGCGAGCACGTGGCAGTTGACCAATGGCTGATGTGGCAAATGGGCGGAGTTGGCCCAATGGCCGGACAGGCGCATCACTTCCTGAAATATGCCCCCGCGATGGAGCCCCCCAACGACCTCCCCTATGCCAAAGACCGGTATCGGAATGAAGTGGCGCGACTTTATGGTGTGCTGGACCGACAGCTGGAAGGCAATGAATTTGTAGCGGGTGATTTTTTCTCAATCGCGGATATGGCGATCTGGCCCTGGGCGTCGCTTTGGGAAGGACAGCAACAAACGCTGGATGACAAGCCAAACCTGGCACGCTGGCTTGACACCGTTAGCGCACGCCCCGGTGTGATTGAGGGGCGCGCCGTTGCAGCCGAGCTGCGCTCAAACCTTCAAACGGACAAGAAAGCGCAGGACATCCTGTTTAAACGCCCGGCTTAAATGCTGGTATTGCTAGGCTGAGGGGGAAGCTTCGTCTTCTTCCTCAACCGCGTAGGTCTGAAACAGGCGGCTCTGCGTCATAAAAAACAGGAAAACGGCGGCCGTCAGACCGAAGGTCTTGAAGTTGACCCAGGCATCTGTCGACATTGTACGCCAGATTACCTCGTTCAATACAGCAAGGCCGAAAAAGAAAGTGGCCATTCGCTTGGTCAGAATCATCCAGCCTTCGTTTCGAAGCGGCATAAGCTCTTCCATCAGAAGTTTCAGATAGCTTTTCCCCCGCAACAGGCCAAAACCAAGCATCCCTGCAAACAGCAGATAGATCATTGTCGGCTTCATCTTAAAGAACCGTTCGTCATTGAACCAAATCGTGAGTCCGCCAAAAACAACAACCAGAACCAGCGTCATAAGCTGCATTCTGGAGACTTTCCCCGTCAGCCAGTACAAAAGCCATGTCGTAAATATGAAGAGCGGAACAAAGGTAGCGGTCGCCACGATGAACCCACTGTATTCGACGCCACCGATGGTAAAAACCTGCTCTTTCAACCGACCATAACCGACAAAGAATGCAATGATGGGTCCAAGCTCCAGCACGAGCTTCAGGATGGGGTTAACTTTTTTCTCGGCCATTCAGATATTCCTTAACTACCCATCTCAACTATGACTGCGCCCAGCGCAATCAAGGCCATCAGGGCCAATCTACGGGGTCCGACGGTATCTTTCAGGAAAAACCAGCCAATTAATGCCGCAAAAACCACAGAAGTTTCGCGCAAGACGGCCGCCTCGCCCACGTTATCAAGGCGCGTTGCTACCAAAATCGACCCGAAACTACCATAGGCAACGAAGGCACCGATAACACCGCGGCCAAGCAAGGGTAATACGGCGGGAGCGTTCTCCATCCGCCGCCAACGCCGAAGCGCAATTACCGGCATGACCAACCCGTCAATCATGAAAAACCACGCCAGAAAGGTGAACGGGTCCGCAGTCGCGCGGATTCCGTAGGCGTCATAGGTCGTGTAGAGGGCAACAGTAACGCCAGTGATCACAGCCATAAAAAGCGCTTTGATCAGCGTTTCACGTGCAAGAATTGTATGGGCAAGGTTATACGCCGCAAGCCCGAATATTCCGCTTACGAGAACACCAACACCAAACCACTGTGTAAAAGTAAACGTTTCACCAAAAACAAAATACGCGCCGATCACGGTGAACAGCGGCCCCATGCCACGCACGACAGGATAGACCACCGTGTAAGCCCCCAGTGAATAAGCCTGCGCTTGCGTCACCTTGTAAGCGACGTGGATAACAAAGGCCCCAAAGAAGATTGGCCACATATAGGGCTCGGGCCAGGGCACGACAAAGAACGCAATGGGGGCCGACATGATGAGATAGCTGACATCAATCGCGCCACGCGTTAACCAGGGGTCATGCCGCCCTTTTTGCAGCGCACCAAAGATGGCATGTAGCAGCGCCGCAAATATCGCGAGAAACATTGCGACTTGATGCCCGGCTTCGGTTCCTTCAAGTGAGATCAGCCAATCACTCATCCCTAAATCAGTTGCTTAACCGTCGAAACGCAAAATAGAACATCACGGCGCAACGCACTAAGGCCGCGCGAAATGATCACGCATCCAGCCCCGTCAGAGCATGTGCAAATTCTTCGGGATCAAAGGGGGCAAGATCATCGATTTGTTCGCCAACACCAATTGCATGAATAGGTAGGCCGAACTTATCCGCCAACGCAACAAGCACCCCGCCTTTCGCGGTGCCATCGAGTTTGGTCATGACAAGCCCTGAGACATCGGAAAGTTTTCTGAAAATCTCAACCTGGTTGATCGCATTCTGGCCTGTCGTTGCATCCAGTACCAGCAGCGTGTTGTGCGGCGCGCTTGGGTCTTTCTTGCGAATGACGCGAACGATTTTCGCCAGTTCTTCCATAAGGTCGGCACGGTTTTGCAAACGGCCAGCTGTGTCAATCAAAAGCAGGTCCGCACCGTCGGCTTCGGCCTTTGTCATTGCCTCGAATGCCAGTGAGGCAGGATCAGACCCTTCCGGCGCTGTCAGAACCGGCACACCGGCGCGGTCGCCCCAAATCTGTAACTGTTCAACAGCGGCAGCGCGGAACGTGTCACCCGCAGCAATGACCACATTTTTACCGGCTGCGCGAAACTGGCTGGCAAGCTTGCCAATCGTTGTGGTTTTGCCAGAGCCGTTTACACCGACAACCAGAACGACCTGCGGTCTCTTCTCGTAAATCGGCATCGGTTTCGCCACGGGTTCCATGATCCGGGTCACTTCAGCCGCAAGCAGGAGTTTGATTTCTTCGGTCGACAGTTTTTTACCGAACCGCCCTTCAGCCATGTTGGCGGTGACGCGCATCGCGGTATCAACCCCCATATCAGCGGTAATCAGCAATTCTTCGAGGCTTTCCAGCATGGCATCATCAAGCTCGCGCCGGATGACGGTTTTAGCTTCTCCACGGCCAAGCAGGCGCCCGATAAAGCCGGGTTTCTTTTCTGCAACCTTTGGCGCAGGTGCCGGAGTGGGCTGCGGCACGGGCATCGGTTCCGGTTCCGGTTCCGGTTCCGGTTCCGGTTCCGGTAGAATCTTTTCTGCGGGCGCCTCTTCGACAATCACTTCTGGCTCTGGCTCTGGCTCTGGCTCTGGCTCTGGCTCTGGCTCTGGCTCTGGCTCTGGCTCTGGCTCTGGCTCTGGCTCTGGCTCTGGAAGTCCTTCCTCAACCATCAACTGTTCGTCAAGCACCTCTT
This sequence comes from Pseudohalocynthiibacter sp. F2068, assembly GCF_023015645.1. Lineage (NCBI taxonomy): Bacteria > Pseudomonadati > Pseudomonadota > Alphaproteobacteria > Rhodobacterales > Paracoccaceae > Pseudohalocynthiibacter > Pseudohalocynthiibacter sp. F2068. The sequence goes on along the minus strand of NZ_JALKAK010000011.1, from coordinate 128,238 downwards.
CTTCACCGCCGTCTTCAACAATTGCATCCAACCCCTCTTCGATCTTGGAAGAGGACTTGAACAAGCGGGACTTGAGTTTTTTGAAAAATGACATCTTCAGCGCCTTTTAAACCTGTTCTTTCACCTATTGTACGACAGGCCCGGATGGAAGCCCCGCGAGGTGCAGATTTTACGCGTCAGCAGCGCATCCGTCAGATTTCCTCCGGAAAATGTTTGATTGTCAGCCGGATCGGGTTAGGTGCCGCCTGCCCCAGACCACAAATCGAAGCGTCCCCCATCGCGACACAAAGCTCTTCCAGCAGGTCCTGATTCCAATGCTCAGCTTGCATCAGTTTCACGGCCTTTTCACAACCAACACGGCATGGTGTGCACTGACCACAGCTTTCATCCTCAAAGAACCGTAGCATGTTGAGAGCCGCATCACGCGCGCTGTCCTGATCGGACAGAACGACAACAGCGGCTGAGCCGATGAAGGTGCCGTGCGGCTGCAGAGTATCGAAATCAAGCGGGATGTCGTTCATCGACGCAGGCAACAGACCGGAGGATGGACCACCGGGCTGATAGGCCTTGAAGGTATGACCACCAAGCATGCCACCTGACGCTTCGATAACATCCGTAATAGTCGAGCCTGCGGCGAGCAGATGCACGCCGGGGTTTTTTACGCGACCAGAGACGGAATAGCTGCGCAGCCCTTTGCGGCCATTTTTTTCAACGCCAGACAGCACTTCAGCACCCTCACGCAAGACCCGCGTCACCCAAAGCAGCGTTTCAACATTATGAACCAGGGTAGGGCGGTTAAACACGCCGACTTGCGCCACAAAAGGTGGGCGGTGGCGTGGCATACCACGCTTGCCTTCGATGCTTTCGATCATCGCGCTTTCTTCACCGCAGATATAGGCACCAGCTCCACGGCGCAGATCAATATATCCAGAGGCAACAATGCCCGCGTGTTCCAGCGCCGTGATCTCGCGGCGCAGAATTTCAAGCACTGCCGGGTATTCATCGCGCATATAGATGAAACAGGTTTCCGCCTCGACCGCCCAGGCGGCGATCAGCATACCTTCCAGAAAAAGATGCGGGGTGCGTTCCAGATAATACCGGTCTTTGAAGGTACCGGGTTCGCCTTCGTCCCCGTTCACCGCCAGATAACGGGGCCCGTTTTCCGCCCGAACAAATGACCATTTACGCCCCGAAGGAAAGCCAGCACCACCAAGACCGCGCAAGCCAGACGCAAGCAAGCTGTCCTGCACAGCCTCTGCATCACCTGATTTGCGAAGCTCCGCCAGTTTTTCATAACCACCTTCTGCGCTGTAGGTTGCAAAGTCCTGATAGTCGGGAAGATGCGCGTGAATGTCTTTCGCGGCAATCGCTGCCTCTACTTTTTCGACGGTCGCATGATCGATATGATTGTGGCCAAGTTCCAGTACCGGAGCAGTGTCGCACCGCCCCATGCACGGCGCGCGCACAACCCGCACTTTGGATGCATCAAGCCCATCTTCCAAGGCCTTTTGCAGTTGCTCAGCGCCCGCAAGTTCGCACGAAAGAGAGTCGCAAACCCGGATCGTGAGCGCGGGTGGAGGCGTTTCCCCCTCTTTCACAACATCAAAATGGGCGTAGAAGGTTGCAACCTCGTAAACCTCGGCCTGCCCGACACGCAACTCTTCAGCCAATGCGCGAAGATGTGCCGCGGAAAGGTGGCCATATTCATCCTGAAGAAGATGCAGATATTCGATCAGCAAATCGCGGCGTCGGGGACTGTCACCAAGTAGGGCACGAACCTCTTCCCAAGCATGATCGTCAAGCTGCCGACCCTTGGGGGTTTTGCGGCCCTTGCCTTTGCCAGATTTCCATACGCCTTTACGTTCGTCCAATGCCATATCAGCCGCCTGTTCATAATCTTTCCCGACTTTAGCCCGGCACACCACCAGACCGCCATGTCAAAAACGACACTGACGCCGCCATATGCGTTCAACCTGAATTTTGGAAAGGTCGGAAAAAAGCCGGATTTTTCATTTAGACTTTACATCATGCTAGTTTGGGAAAAAAGGAAGAGCAGTATGGCCCGTCCGGTTTTAGCATTTTCAATTGCGACGTTGCTGCCTGTTCCCTTTTTAGTGACGGGGGCATTTCATGGCGGCATTTGGGTGCTTTTTGCGATCATCACGCTGACGTTCGCAACCTATTTTCTGGATCATCTGTTTGATTTTGCACTGCGCCCAAACACCACGACGTCAACCGTTCATTTTGCATTGATTCTATCTAACGCCCTGGCGATATTGCATTTCTTTTTGTTAGCAACAGCCGTGTGGACCCTTTCGTCAAATGGCGGTCTTACGGGAGCGGAAAAAGCAGGGGTCTTCCTGAGCTTTGGGTTGTACTTCGGACAAATCAGCAATTCGAACGCGCATGAGCTAATTCACCGCCCCGACCACCTGGGATTTAACCTTGGGAAATGGGTGTTTATCTCGCTTCTGTTCGGGCATCACACAACCGCGCACAGGCTGATTCACCATCGGTTTGTGGGGTCCGTCCACGACCCGAATTCCGCGCAACTAGGCGAATCATTTTATCGCTTTCTGCCGCGCGCCTGGTTTGGATCTTTTCAGGCGGGGTTCGAAATTGATCGCGAAATGCTGCGACGTTCGGGAAAATCACAATTTGCGCACCCCTACATTAGCTACATCCTTGGTGCCTTCGGTTTTCTGTTTGTTGCCGCTATGATCGGTGGTTTTGGTGGCTGTATCGCCCTACTGGCGCTTGCGTTTTACGCGCAGGTCCAGTTGATGTTGTCAGACTACGTGCAGCACTATGGATTATCGCGCGCAATGCATGAAAACGGAAAGCTTGAACCGCTTGCTGCGCATCACAGTTGGAACGCACCGCATTGGTATTCAAGCCTTATGATGCTTCATGCTCCACGACACAGCGACCACCATGAAAACCCGGCAAAACCCTTTCCGTCACTTTCATTGCCTCAGCCTCAAACCGCCCCAACGCTGCCACGCAGCATGCCGATCATGGCACTCCTTGCGCTGTTTCCGCAGTATTGGAGAAGAAAGATGGATCCATTGGTAACGCATTGGCAGGACGTCGCAAAAACAGTGAACCCCTCTACCTCAATTGGCAAGTTACCTGCGAGCTGAGATATCTTGTCTGGTCAGATTGAACGATTTTTGGCACAGTAGAGCATGGAAAAAATCGCCCTGCTCTGTCTGTTTTTAGCTACGCCGCTATCTGCGGAGACATTGATGACCCCTGAACAGTTTGACGAGTACACTGTTGGGAGAACCTTTTCATATGGTTTGAAATCAACACCTTACGGCGCAGAAGAATACCTGCCAGGGCGCCGGGTGCGCTGGTCTTTTTTGGATGGGCATTGCATTGATGGCGAGTGGTTTGTTGAGTTGGATCTGATCTGTTTTGTCTATGAAGCGGACCTTTCGCCACAATGCTGGTCTTTTTATCTGGATGACGGGCGTATGGTGGCACGGTTTGAAAACGATCCAGCCGCAACGACGCTTTACGAGCTGAATCAAAGTCAGCAATCGCTGTATTGCCTTGGGCCTGACGTTGGCGCTTAGCCGGGAAGGCAGAAGCCTCCGGCGGGGATATTTTCTGGAAAAAGAAAGAGTGCGGGGTCGATCAGAATAAGCTGCCTTGATCAGGTTTTGGTGGGGATGGCTTTGCTTTGCGCGATGGTTTGGGACTGGCCGATGGCCCGGTGGCGAGGCGACCATCCTGAAACTCGATCTCAAGCTCGGTGGCTTTTTCCGCCTCAACTTTTGACGTGACGATATGATCCTGGCTACGCACAACCGCATAGCCGCGTTTCAGAGTTTCTTTGTATCCGAGTGTCTGGTGCAAACGTTCCAACGCATCTATGCGATTCCGCCAGGTATTTGTTTGATTGAGTGCAGAGATCGACAAACGTTGGGACAGCGCTGAAAAGGCGGTCTTTTTGCGGTCAACTTCCTGTTTCAATGCCAACGGTCGCAAACGTTGAGCAGTTTTGTCATACACACGGCGCTGAGTTTTCGTGTTGCTTGATAACCCAGATGCAAGGCGCCTCGCCATTGACTTTAATCTGGTATCTTCATGGCGAATACGTTGGGCAAGTGTCGCCCCTTGAAGCGGAGCCGCGCGTTTTTCAAGCGCGAGCCGTTTGACCTGAACCGCTTTTTGCAAGGCGGGCGCAAGACGGCCCCCCGTAAAGTCGAACTTTTGCGATGCCTGATCGACCAGTGCCTGCGGGTTTGGCAAAGCACGTGCAAGATCGCGCAGGCGTTGCTGGCGTTGGTTTATGCTTTGGCTGAGCGCACGGGCTAGACGCGCCTCCTGCTCTCCGACCCAGCCCAGAAGCTCGAGCCGCACCGGGACTGCAAGCTCTGCTGCTGCTGTGGGTGTGGGTGCGCGCATGTCGGATGCGAAATCAATCAGAGTGGTGTCTGTCTCATGCCCGACGGCGGATATCAGGGGAATATCAGAGGCCGCCGCTGCGCGAGCAACGATTTCTTCGTTGAAGCCCCAGAGATCCTCGATCGAGCCACCGCCACGGGCAACAATCAGCAAATCGGGCCGTGGGATCGCGCCACCAGACATCATCGCGTTGAAACCTTCGATAGCGCGCGTGACTTCGGGCGCGCATTTCGCACCTTGCACCGCCACGGGCCAGAGCAGAACCTTGCGCGGGAAACGATCCCGCAGACGATGCAGGATATCGCGGATCACAGCACCTGAAGGCGAGGTGATTACGCCGATTACCTCGGGCAGGTAAGGCAGTTCTTTCTTTCGCCCGGGATCAAAAAGACCTTCTGCCTCAAGCGTTTTTTTGCGCTTTTCAAGCATCGCCATCAGCGCGCCCATTCCGGCGGGAGCGATATCTTCAATCACCATCTGGTATTTTGACTGCCCGCCGAAAGTCGTGAGTTTTCCTGTCGCGACAACCTCCATCCCCTCTTCCGGCTGCGTCTGCAGACGTCCGGCGACGCCTTTCCAGATAACGGCAGAAAGAACCGAGCGGTCATCCTTAAGGTCCAGATAGACATGGCCCGAGCGCGGCATCGAGACCCGACCAATTTCGCCCCTGACCCTGACGCGGGAAAACGAACTTTCTATGGTACGTTTCACGGCGCCCGAAATTTCGGTCACGGTGAATTCCGGGGCGTTCAGGCCTTCGGCCGGGTCATCAATCAGGTCAGACATCTCTGCTCGCTTGTCATGTGCTCGCCTGCACCTTAGAACGCCGCCAAGCGAAGGCCAAGGAGTGTGGGCAATGAACATCCTGATTTTAGGTGGCGGCGGGCGGGAACATGCGCTTGCCTGGGCAATCAAGCAGAACCCAAAGTGTGACCGGCTGATCGTCGCCCCCGGCAATGCGGGGATCGCGGAAATCGCGGAATGTGCCAGCCTCGACATTATGGATGGGGCTGCTGTTGCCGTCTTTGCAGAAGAAAACACAGTGGATTTTGTGGTCGTTGGCCCGGAAGCGCCGCTTGCCGAGGGTGTGGCAGATGCTGTTCGCGCAGCCGGGATTTTGTGCTTTGGGCCGTCTGTTGAGGCCGCAAAGCTGGAAGCGTCAAAATCCTTCACCAAAGAGATCTGCGATGCGGCTAAAGCACCAACTGCCGCTTACGCACGGTTCACCGACGCCGAAGCAGCAAAGGCTTACATTCACAAAGAAGGCGCGCCGATTGTTGTAAAGGCCGACGGATTGGCAGCAGGTAAAGGCGTGATCGTCGCGATGGAAGAAGCTAACGCACTTGACGCGATTGACGACATGTTTGGCGGTGAGTTTGGCGAAGCGGGTGCCGAGGTTGTGATCGAAGAATTTATGGATGGAGAAGAAGCATCTTTCTTCGTTCTGTGTGACGGTAAAACTGCCCTTCCGATTGGCACAGCGCAAGATCACAAGCGCGCTTATGATGGCGACGAAGGGCCAAACACTGGCGGTATGGGGGCCTATTCCCCTGCCCCCGTGATGAATGATGCGGTTGTGGCCAAGGCCATGGACGAAATCATCCTTCCCTCAATTGCCGAAATGACGCGACGCGGCACACCCTTTCAGGGAATTCTGTTTGCGGGCCTGATGATCAAAGACGGCCAACCCCGACTGGTGGAATACAACGTGCGTTTCGGTGACCCTGAATGTCAGGTGCTGATGATGCGTTTGGGGGCACAGATGCTTGATCTGCTTCTTGCCTGCGCCGAGGGGCGATTGAACGAAGCGCGCGTTAACTGGGCAGACGATCATGCGTTGAGCGTCGTGATGGCCGCCAAGGGATACCCCGGCGCTTACGAAAAGGGCAGCGTCATAAGTGGATTGGGCTGTTTGCCTGAAACAAGTTCCGAGATGGTATTTCATGCCGGAACATCCGAGAGAGATGGCAAAACCGTTGCAACCGGTGGTCGGGTGTTAAACGTGACGGCGCGCGGTGCAAGCCTTTCGGAAGCGCGCGACCGCGCCTATGCGATGGTTGAGCAGATTAATTGGCCCGAAGGGTTTTGCCGGTCAGATATTGGCTGGCGTGGGCTTTAAAATCGCGGACAAAAACGCTAGATCATAACTTCAAATAAGACGCACCAACGTGCAACCATATATGGCTTAAGCTGAGGTAGGTTTGGGGTATTCTATTTGGAACAGACCGCGGCGTTTTCGAAAGATGTTGGGCCCGAAAAATCTGCAACAGGCACGGATACATAGGCACCATTCCTGAAGGACGTTGCCATAACCTTTGTCCAATTTGCATTGGCGGTCACCAGAACTGGCTCATCCGGACAGGAGGCCACACCACCAGAAATTTCGCGCTGGCCGATTTGATGGTTTGTTAAGCCTGATATTTCGGCAACCTGTTCCAGTTTGCCGTCCCTGAAACGCCAGATCTTTAGAAGTTTCGCAAGATGTGGACGATCAACATAAGCGATCTCCACATAGCCATCCCCATCCAGATCAGCGGCACCGACCGGGGCCAGCCACCGATTAGGGCGGCCTATGTGCCGAGTTTCCGCAACCTTGCCGGTTTCGTCGTAAATCGCGAGCGAAGCACCGCGCGCCACATCGGTTTCAACGACGATCACCTCTGGTGTGCCATCATTGTCGACGTCGGCAAGACGGGGGGCTGTATCTTCAAACACATGAGTATCTGGAAGCCGAATAATGACCCGCTGGCCATCCGCCAGTCGCAATCTTAGCGCGCCATGTTCAATCGCGTCCCCAAGGATGCCATGACCATAGCGTGTCGTAGGTTCGGCATAGCGCGCAGAAATAATCTCTGCCGCGCTGACTTGTGCGGCGCATAATACGGACAGACCTAAAAGCCCCGCCCGCAGCATATCAGATTTGCTTTTCAGGCATTTGAACGATCAGCCCGTCAAGCGCATCAGTAACCTTGATCTGACAGGTCAAACGCGACCGGTCGGCATCAGGCTCATAGGCGAAATCAAGCATGTCTTCTTCCATCGCATCTTTTACTGGCAGCTTTTCTGCCCAGTCCGGGTGGATGTAAACATGGCAGGTTGAGCAGGCGCAGGCTCCGCCACAATCGGCTTCGATGCCGGGAATGTTATTGTCGCGCGCGCCTTCCATCACAGTCAGCCCGTTTGCGACTTCGACAACATGTTCAACGCCGCCAAATTCGATATAGGTGATTTTTGCCATTCGCTTCATTTCCCTAGAGCAGATTTTTCTCCAGACCCCCTTTAGCGGCGCAACGCTTTCTATGCCAGACTCTTTTGCATTCTGTGTTCAAATTAACGTCGGTTCCGGGCGGGGTGGTTGCCAATTTTCTTTTGTCCGATGACAAAACGGGCTATTGTCCGGCAACTTGCGTCATCAGAGAGCGCTTAGAGCAGTGATCAGAAAAAATACACCATTGGTCCTTGTGACCCTGATGTTGTCCGCTTGTCAGGCGGCTACGATGACAGGTTCGCTTGCACAAAGGGGCAGTAACGTCGCCTACACACCCGCAGCGGCACCCGAGGGCGCACCAAGCGGTAGTTGTTGGGGGATCGACGAAAGCCCAGCAGTCCTGGAAACGGTCACGGAACAAATCCTGGTTCAGTCGGAAATTCGGGCAGAGGACGGCAGCGTGACCAGCCCGGCAATCTATTCAACACAAACCCACCAGAAAATCGTGCAACCACGTCAGGAATTAAGGTTTCAAACGCCCTGCGCAAACCAGCTAGACCATGAATTCCTGTCTTCGCTGCAACGCGCTTTGATCGTGCGGGGGTTTTATCGTGGCCCGATCAGCGGTGTGCTTGACGCGCGTACGCGCACCGCGATCCGTGCCTATCAAGCACCACAGGGCCGTGACAGCAGTATTATCGCACTTGATACCGCACGCCAACTGGGCCTGATTGCGTATGATCTGAGGGCTGAATAGAAATTGTCAAAGTTTCTTGGTGAAGTGAAAGCGTCGGATACCGCCGCCCAATGTCTTGTTGCTGGCAGTATCCGCTATTTCTTCGCGCACCAATTGATAGCCGCATTTTTGGTAAAACCTGAGCGCATCGCCCTGTAACTCCGATGTACTCAGGTCCATGTTTGGCCGGTCACGCCGTCGGCATTCATCTTCCGCGAAACTCAGCATTTTTTGCGCTATCCCCAGGCGCCGGGCTTGCGGATCAACGTACATGCGGCGCAATTCCATTGCCTCTGATGACGACGGTTCAAGACCAAACATACCGACGATAGTTTCACCATTCACCGCCACCCAGAAACCACCCTCTATTCGGGCATAGTAGTCACTTATCCGATCAATTTCTTCGGCCAGGGAGCGGGTAATGTAACCTTCAAACGCTTCTTTTTGTTGAGGTGGTGCGAGCAGGCGGTTGACCTTGATGAACAGATCTCGGACCTGCCCGGCATCATTGTCTTCAAAAGGGCGAATTTTGATCTGCCTGTTCTTCGGGTGTGAACTCATATTCTCGAATTCCTTAGATGCTTACTCAGAATTCCTTGAGTAGAAGCCCTCTATGAAAAAGGGCCCTCGAAGGAGCCCCTTATATATTTGCTGTCGAGGTTAACGTCAGCTAAGCGGCAGAGCCACAAACCTTGGCTCTCCCTCGCGACGTACCAGAAGCAGAATCGATTTGCGTCCGGCGTCGCGCGCATCGTTGATCCGCTCTTCCAGATCTGCAATTAAGCGCACTTGCCGCTGACCGGCCTCGGTGATCACGTCACCACTGCGCAGACCTTTCCCAAAGGCAGCAGAATCTTCGGCGACATTGGTTATCACAAGGCCTTGGGTAGCCTTCTCAAGGCCAAGCTGTTCACGCAATTCGTCCGTCATCTCAGACAGGCTCAGACCAAGAAGGTCGCGGTTCGCTGGTACTTTCTCAGGAGTGGCTGACGCCGGCTCTGCACCTTCTGCGGTTTCACGGCGGCCCAAAGTCACAAGCAGGGTTTGCGTTCCACCCTCGCGGAATACGACGACCCGAACAGCTTTGCCAACTGCGGTATTGCCAACCTGACGCACCAGATCACGGGTATCTGAGACTTCATGACCATCAAAAGACATGATCACATCGCCCGATTCCATACCCGCTTCTTCGGCAGGGCCCGTTGGAACATCGGTAACCAGCGCTCCTGCGGCTGTCTCAAGTCCCAGTGCTTCTGCCACATCTTCCGTCACATCCTGAATACGAACGCCAAGCCATCCACGGCGCGTTTCACCAAATTCCTGCAACTGGTTCACGACCCGGCTTACAACAGCTGATGACATCGCAAAACCGATCCCGATGGACCCACCATTCGGTGACAAGATCGCGGTGTTCACGCCGACAACTTCGCCTTCCATGTTGAACAATGGACCACCTGAGTTACCCCGGTTAATCGCGGCGTCTGTCTGAAGATAATCGTCATAGGTACCCGAAAGCGCCCGGTTGCGGGCAGAAACGATTCCAGCAGAGACGGAGAATCCCTGACCAAGCGGGTTACCCATCGCCATAACCCAATCGCCAACACGCATGATGTCGCTATCACCGAAGGATACGAAATCCAGCGGTTCGTCGCTTTCAACTTTCAAAAGTGCGATGTCGGTATTTGCATCGGTCCCAATGACAGTCGCGGGCAGTTCTCCACCCGAAAAAAACTCGATCAGAATTTCGTCTGCACCTTCGATGACATGGTTATTGGTGACGATGAAACCATCCTCGGAAATAACGAAACCAGACCCCAATGCCTGACTGCGGCGTGGGGGTCGCTCACCTTGCTGATTGTTGCGCCGGTTGAAGTCACGAAAGAACTCTTCAAACGGAGAGCCTTCCGGAACAATTGGCCCCAAATTTGGTCCGGTCCGGGACGCGACGACTGTCGTCGTCGTAATATTCACTACAGCGGGGCTGATTTGCTCGGCCAGATCGGCAAAGCTCTCGGGTGCGCCGCGGGCAGCTGCAGAAAGCGTTTGCGCTATGACTAACGCAAATCCCATCACAAGCATCCAAAAGGCCCGTACCGGCGCGATGTTGCGTACGGAAAGGGGAATAGCCTGAGGTTTCACAGTGAACTCCTTTTGTATTGGCTCAACGATAACCGGATTTTCCGGCTCCAGTTTTATTATATCTTGGTCTTATTGGTGCAACTTCAACTCTGTCAGAGCATTAACTGCATCTTAAAACATAAAATGCGCGTGAGCATGGCAGTATATCGCCCATATTCTCAAGCAAAAGCCGACTTCGCAAGCCAGATTGCCAATGTTCCTGCTGCAACGGCGATCAGGCCAATTAGACGGCGTGTCTCGACCGGCATATCACGTAACGCTGCAAGCATATCCTCAACACGCGAAGGGGCCAGTGCAAGCACCAGCCCCTCAGCAGCTAAAACAAGTCCAATTGCCAGAAAAATCGTTTTGATCACTCTGGCCTCTTTACTCTGGCGTTGCGGATTTCAGGTAGCCAAAGAACTCGCTCTCAGGCGACAGAACAAGCATCGTGTTGCTTCCCTGTAGCGCAGCACGATATGCCCCAAGTGAGCGATAGAATTCGAAGAATTCAGGGTTCGCGCCGAAAGCCTCGGCGAAAATTGCGTTTCGGCGTGCGTCCGCCTCACCACGGATAATTTCGGACTGGCGCTTTGCATCCGAGACCAGTTCAACCACGGTACGATCAGAAAGCGCACGAATTCGCTGCGCCGCCTCGTTACCGCGTGCCCGTTCATCCGTTGCCTCACGTTCCCGTTCGGCCCGCATCCTTGCAAATGTTGCCTCAAGGTTTTCGCGCGGAAGGTCGGTGCGTTTCAAACGTACGTCGATCACATCCAGGCCCAGTGCGCGCGCATCTGTAATTGCAGCATTGCGAATGCGTAACATCAACGCAGCCCGGTCTGACGACAAGATGTCATTGGATGTTACAGAACCAAGAATTTCCCGTGTTTTTGATCGTAAAATTGAATCGAGACGCGTTTCTGCAGCCGGGATGCCGCCAACGCCAACAGCCTGCCGGAACTGATTGACATCAACGATCCGGTAGCGGGCAAACGCATCAACAACAAGCCGCCGGTCATCTTTTGGCGTCACTTCCAGCGGGTCGATATCCCGGCTCAGGATACGATCGTCATAGGTGACAACTTCCTGAATCAGAGGAATCTTAAAGGAAAGCCCTGGATCCTCTTTGACAGCAACCACGCGACCAAACTGAAGTACGAGAGCCGTTTCACGTTCGTCTACGATAAAGACCGATGATAGCAAACCCGCAACGACGACGACGATAGCAGGTAGGATTAAGGTAGATTTCCGCATCAGTTATTTCCCCCACTACGGCGTAATTCATTCAGCGGCAGGTAAGGCACAACACCCTGACCGCCCTCACCAAATGAATCTCCGTCAATTATCATTTTGTCGACATTGCCCAGCACCTCTTCCATCGTTTCGATGTAAAGACGACGGCGCGTCACTTCGGGCGCTTTTAGATACTCGCCCAAAACAGCACTAAAGCGGCTGGCTTCACCTTCGGCCTCGTTCACCACGCGGGCGCGGTAACCTTCGGCTTGCTCAAGAACCTGCGCTGCTTCACCACGGGCACCCGCAAGCACCTGGTTGGCATAGGCGTCAGCTTGCTTTTGCAGACGGTCACGTTCCTGTTCCGCAGCCTGAACATCGCGGAAAGATGCAATCACCGTTTCAGGTGGGTCAGCACGGTCAAAGTTGACCCGTACGATTGTCACACCACTGCTGTAGCTATCAAGCGTCAGCTGAATAAGTTCAAGCAGCCGGGTCGCGATCGATTCACGATCCCGGTTCAAAATCGGCGCGAGCTCTGATTGCGCAACGATTTCGCGCATGGCCGATTCAGACACAGCGCGAATTGTTAGTACTGGTTCAGCCAAATTAAACAGGAACTTAGCAGGATCATTGATGTTCCAGACCACCTGAAAATCAATATCAACGATGTTTTCGTCGCCGGTCAGCATAAGTCCGGCATCAGAACCACGGGCACCGACACCAATGTCTTCCGTCTGCTCGCGCGTTACTGGAATGACTTCTGCTGACACAACCGGCCAGGGTGCGAAGTTGAGGCCCGGATTGCCAATTTCCAAGAATTCGCCAAGAAACAGTTCAACTGACTTTTCTTCCGGCTTCACCGAGTAAAAGGATGCAAAGGCCCAGAGCCCAATCAGGGCAAGAAAACCCAGCCCAAAAGTTCCGCGGGTGAACTTGGGTCCACCGCTGTCACCTTTGTTACCCCGGCCACCGCCGCCACGCCCGCCCATAAGGACGCGTAGCTGCTCCTGGCCTTTCTTTACAAGTTCATCGATTTCCGGAATCTGAGGGCCTTCGCCACCGGGTTTGCGACCGCCGCCGCGGTTGTCGTCATCACCGCCGCCTGATCCTCCGCCGCCCCACGGGCCGCCATTATTTCCTGACATTCGGGTATGTTCCCCTTTTTTTTGGTCAATTACTTATTGTTCTACGTGGTTATCTCTACGCTATTTTCAAGTTTCGCGCACGGGTGTCTTTAAGGTTACTAATTCTTCGGACATCGTCGGGTGAACGGCTACCGTACGGTCAAAATCTTCTTTGGTTGCACCCATCTTTACGGCTATGCCTGCCAACTGGATCAATTCGCCAGCGTGATCTGCGACGATATGACAGCCCAACACCCGCCGGTCCGTTTTAGATACGATAAGTTTCATCATCACCCGGTTTTCACGCCCGGCAAAGCTGGAGTGCATCGGCTTGAACGCTGTTGAGTACACTTCTATCGGGCCCTGTTCAACTGCTTCTTCTTCTGTCAGGCCAATCGTTCCAAATTCAGGCTGGGTAAAAACGGCGGATGGGACAAGATCATGGTCCGGTGCCGTCGGGTTACCTTTGAATACTGTCTCAACGAAAGCAACACCTTCACGAATGGCGACAGGTGTCAGGTTGATCCGGTTTGTCACGTCGCCGACTGCGTAAATCGATGGTACCGCAGTTTGCGAATATTCATCGACAATAATTTCGCCTTTGCGGCCCAGCGCAACGCCGGCGTTTTCGAGGCCAAGGTTTGACGTATTCGGCACCCTGCCCGTTGCATACATCACATGATCATAGACCGCTTCGTCGCCATTTGTACCAACGACTTTCAGGCCATCTTCGACCTTTTCAACCGAAATAACATCTGTTCCAACATGGAGGTTTATTCCATTCGCGCGCATTTCATCTGAAATATGACCGCGTGCTTCGCCATCAAAGCCGCGTAAAATCTGCTCGCCGCGGTAATACTGGGTAACGTCAACACCCAAACCATTCAAAATGCAGGCGAACTCACAGGCGATAAAACCGCCGCCCACGATCAGAACAGATTTAGGAAGCTCATTGAGCAGGAATATCTCATTCGACGTAATCGTATGTTCTGCCCCCGGAATATTTGGCACAAACGGGTGGCCACCTGTCGCAACAAGGATGTGTTTTGTTGAAAATCGTTCGCCGGTAGACAGTTCAATCGTATGCGCATCCACGACAGTTGCGCGCGCGTCATAGGCTGTGACTCCGTTTGTCTTCAGAACATTGCGGTAAACACCTTCCAGCCGATCAAGTTCTGCCCGAAGTTTTGGACGGAACACTTGCCAGTCAAAGCTTCCTGCCTCGGCGTCAGCCCAGCCATAGGAACGGGCGTCTTCAATTGTTTCACCATAGGTGGACGCAAAAACCATCAGCTTTTTCGGAACACACCCACGGATCACACAAGTTCCGCCCATACGGTATTCTTCGGCCAAGCCCACTTTAGCACCAGTGTCGCCTGCTGCCAGACGTGCTGCCCGCACTCCACCAGAACCACCGCCAATTACAAATAAATCATAGTCAAAAGTCATGAAGCACCCTTCGGATTAAAGATCAGAGAAGAGGTTCGCGCTTTCAACAAAGTCTATCTTGTCCTCTTCGACAGTCCCCGCATTTATGTCATGTACTTCGACTTTTCCACTCCCATAACCGATCACAACTGCGTCACAAATATCAATGAACAACCCATTTTCTACCACACCTGGTATCTGGTTGATCACCAGTGACATCTGGCGCGGGTTTGCGATCCGGTGAAGATGAAGGTCAAGAATATAGTTCCCTTCATCCGTCACAAAGGCAGCATCACCATTCATCCGCAATGTCGTAGTGCGGCCAAGAACATCAAGACCGATCAGCGTTTCCTCAACCAATGCCTTGGTTGTCTGCCAGCCAAAAGGAATGATTTCTATTGGCAGCGGAAAGGCACCAAGTGTTTCAACTTTTTTGGAAATATCAGCTATGACAACCATCTGATCGCTGGCGGTTGCCACTATTTTTTCCTGCAACAATGCGCCGCCACCGCCTTTGATAAGGTTGAGGTTGCCATCGTATTCATCAGCCCCGTCAATTGTCACGTCGAGCCAGCGGGCCTCGTCAAGCGAAGTGACATTGATCCCTACCTGGCGTGCCAGATCGGCAGTGCGGCTTGAGGTCGGTACGCCGACAATATTCAACCCGTCATCCCGTACCAATTCACCCAGACAACGCACCATCCACGCAGCCGTTGACCCTGTTCCCAAACCAACGCGCATCCCGTCTTCGACGTAGTCGCAGGCACGCTTGGCGGCAACAAATTTTGCCTTGTCGATTGGTGACAATTCTCCGGTCATGGCAGCGACTCCTTAAAATGCTTATCGCCTTATACGAAATGTCACGCCGGGCTGCGAGGGGGGAAATGACGCTCTTGTGACTGATCTCTGACGGTGCACACACCAAATATACAAAATTCGCAATTCTATGGCGCAAATATCGTCGGTCTGGTCGTTCGGTGTCGCTTTCTGGCGCGCCGAAAACCCCAAAATCGTATCACTTGCCCAAAACGGAGTCGCCCCATGTACAAGCTGCACTATGCACCTGACAACGCATCGCTCATCGTGCGCCTCGTGCTTGAGGAGCTTGCCGTGCCTTACGACTGCGTTCTGGTTGATCGCTCCAAAAATGAGCAACGCAGTCCCGCGTATCTGGCGTTAAATCCTCAAGGCCTGATCCCTGTGCTGGAAACGCCCCAGGGGCCAATGTTTGAGACAGGAGCAATTTTGCTTTGGCTATCGGAAACGCATGGATACATGGCACCTCCCCCAAGGCACCCTGAACGCGCAATGTTTTTAAAATGGCTTTTCTTTTTATCAAACGCCGTTCACACCGACCTGCGGCAAATGTTTTATACGGAAAAATATGTCGGATCCGAACCGATTGCGATTTCCGGCTACCGTGAACTGGTTAAGGAACGGCTTAGAAAAAACCTCTCTGCTTTTGACGGCCTTGTCGGCACCGCACCGGCGTGGCTTGGGGCTTCTGAACCATCTGTTCTCGATTACTATCTTGCTGCATGTCTGCGTTGGTTGGTGCTATACCCAATAGATGACCCAAGTTGGTTTAACCTTTCAGAAACACCAAACTTGTTGACACTGGCACGAAACCTTGAAATCCGGCCTGCGGTTATTTCTGCTGCCGAGGCCGAAGGATTAGGCCTTACACCCTTTTCCAACCCCACCTACGCCTGCCCCTCTGAAGGCGGCGCCACCTGAAAGACCGATCACCATGTTTCTCTCTGTTTTCGACATGTTCAAAGTGGGTGTTGGCCCATCGTCCTCGCACACGATGGGTCCGATGGTTGCCGGTGCCCGGTTTCTGAATTTGCTGCGCGCCAGCCCGTTTAATCCTGCTGGAGTGCGTGGCTCGCTGCATGGTTCACTGGCGTTTACCGGCGTTGGGCATGCGACAGACCGTGCAACCATACTGGGGCTCGCCGGATTTTTGCCGGAGAACTATGACGCCGCCAAGGCGGAGACTACCCTTGCCGAAATTCGTTCCACAAAGACAGTGCATCCAGAAGGCCTGCCAGAGTTGGGGTTTGATCCCGACAGTGATCTGGTCTTTGACTATGGCCCCGCCCTACCCGGTCACGCGAATGGCATGATCCTGATGGCAACAGACAGTCAGGGCGACGTAATCCTTCAGGAGACTTACTATTCCATCGGCGGTGGTTTTGTTCTGACCGAAAAGGAACTGGCCGAAGGCGCCGCAAAGAAACCTTCGGGAGTGGCCTATCCCTTCCCGTTCAACACAGCAAATCAGATGCTGGCCATGGCAGAAGAAAGCGGCAAAACAATCGCTGAGATGAAACGAGCGAACGAACTTGTGCACCGCAGCCATGCAGAGCTTGACTACGACATGGAACGCATCTGGCAAGTCATGAACGACTGCATTGAACGTGGCCTGATCACTGATGGTATTTTACCCGGTGGTCTGTCTGTTCGCAGACGTGCCAAGGGAATTCACGATGCACTTGTCGCCGAACAGGGCATGAACCTGAGCGCACCACATATCATAAACGACTGGATGAGCGTCTATGCGATGGCGGTGAACGAGGAAAACGCCGCTGGAGGTCAGGTTGTCACCGCGCCGACGAATGGTGCTGCTGGCGTCGTTCCTGCGGTTATTCGTTACTGGCTGGACCATGTCCCCGGGGCGACCTCTACACGTGTCGCTGACTTCATGCTCACAGCCGCCGCTATCGGCGGTTTGGTGAAACACAACGCTTCGATCTCTGGTGCAGAATGCGGTTGCCAGGCTGAAGTTGGCTCAGCAGCCGCGATGGCCGCTGCTGGCCTTTGTGCTGTTCTGGGTGGTTCGGTGAAGCAGGTTGAAAATGCTGCCGAGATCGCACTCGAGCATCATCTTGGGATGACTTGTGACCCGGTGAAAGGTCTTGTTCAGGTGCCCTGTATCGAACGAAACGGCCTAGGGGCGATCAAGGCTGTTTCCGCAGCCTCCTTATCGTTGCGCGGTGATGGCACCCATCTGGTGCCGCTGGACAGCGCGATCGAAACGATGCGCCAGACCGGCGAGGACATGAGCGAGAAATACAAGGAAACCTCTCTCGGCGGGTTAGCCGTCAACGTCCCCAACTGCTGATGGGATCAGTCGCAGCCAAAAGTGATCGTGTCGTGCTTGGTGTGCTCTGCATGATGACCTTCTCGATTTTTGGCCCGCTGATTGATGCCTTCGCCAAACTCGTGCCCAGCGAAATTCCGGTCGGTCAGATCATCGCAGCGCGTTTTGCCGTGCAGGGAATTATGCTTTTGCCGATGGCGGCGATGTTTGGGTGGTTGCACCGACCTAATAACCATGAGCTTGGTTTGCATATTGTTCGCGCCGCGCTGATCCTGCTGGCAACCGGGTGCTTTGTTGCCGCGATCCGCGTTATGCCCTTGGCTGATGCGATTGCGATCTTCTTTGTCGAACCCTTTATTCTCACGCTTCTTGGAGGTTTTTTGCTGGGTGAGGCCATCGGACCTCGCCGGATTATGGCCTGTCTTGTGGGCTTTTGTGGCGCGCTCTTGGTGATTAAACCCAGTTTCGCCGCCTTTGGACCCGTGGCTATGTTCCCGCTAGGAACCGCATTTTGTTTTGCGTTTTATATGGTGCTGACACGGCGCATGGCGGTCGCAATGCATCCGGTTACCTTGCAAGCCTATACCGCCATTGCGGCAATCGGATTGGCCTTTCCCGTTCTGTGGTTCTTTGACGGAAGTGGTTCGGTCGCGCTCGACCCGACGTTTCCGGAGCGATATGGGTTCCTGATGCTTCTGGGTGTTGGCATGTCTGCGACCATAGCACATATTTTTGTCAGCTTTGCCTTGTCACTGGCGCCTGCGGCGACGATCGCCCCCTTTCAGTATCTTGAAATCGTTGCGGCAACCGCACTTGGGTATTGGATTTTCTCTGACCTGCCTGATGCGCTGACGTTTCTGGGAATCGCGATCATCGTCGGCTCTGGCATCTATGTGTTCACACGGGAACGAAGGTTGAGCCGCTTGCCAACACCACCCCCTTAACCACCATTGCCATTTTGCATTCCGCCGCCTAGCGTCGCGCGGATGACACCTGACCGCCCTTTCCTTGGCCTTCTTTTAATGATTGGCTTTTGCGTTCTCGCACCCCTTGGTGACGGGATGGCAAAGATGCTGGGCGACACCATCCCATTAGGCCAGCTTCTGATTGTCCGGTTTGCAGCGCAGGCAATCATCCTGGCGCCAATCGTCATCGCAACGCGACGGCACTGGAAAATGTCGCGGCGCGTCACAACGCTCGCCTTTATACGCAGCCTGCTGCATATCGTCGGTATCGGAGCGATGTTCACCTCGCTTCGGTTTTTGCCACTGGCAGACGCGGTTGCAATTGCCTTTGTGATGCCCTTCATCATGCTGCTGCTTGGTCGTTTCGTGCTGGACGAAGAGGTGGGCTATCGCAGAATTATCGCCTGTTGCGTTGGGTTTGCGGGAACGCTTCTGGTGATACAGCCTAGTTTTTCGGCTGTTGGATTACCGGCACTGCTGCCCCTTCTGGTCGCGGTCGTCTTTGCGCTCTTCATGCTTGTTACGAGACAAATTGCCAAAGAAGTCGACCCTATCAGCCTTCAGGCGGTGAACGGGATCATGGCGTGTGTGGCGCTAACCCCCATTCTTTTGTTCGGGGCGGTAAATGAAATTGCGGCGTTTGGTTTTGTATGGCCATCAACGTTGAACTGGCTGCTTCTTGTCGGTATCGGCGTTCTGGGCACTTCGGCCCATCTGCTGATGACATGGTCGCTGCGTTTCGCTCCCTCGGCAACACTGGCCCCGGTTCAATATCTCGAAATCCCCTTTGCCACGGTGATTGGCTGGATGTTCTTCAGGGATCTTCCAAACGGGCTCGCCGCGATTGGCATTCTGATAACGGTCGGCGCGGGTATTTACATATTGCTCAGAGAGCAGGCAATGGCGCGGCTCGCGACAGAAACACCTTGACGCATTCTGCAAGGGCATCTCGCGGCAGGATCAACAGCATCTTTGCCGCAGAAAAACTCAGGCGCACAGGTCCGATAACGATGTTTGACGTGCCTACCAAACCATCGGGCGCAAATGGAATATCATCTATCGCCCAGCGCAAACCTTCGGACGACCCTCTGACAGGTCCCATTGGAAACAGGGAGACACGGCTGCCAGGCTTGAGATTCAGTTCGGTTTCAGTCGGCGCGAGAAAGGTGATGTCGTGGCCCCCAATCAGAATACACGGCTGATCAGGATAGCGCGCCATGACTGAAAGCGCGGAAAGTTCATGATCTAACCGCGCGCCGTTGAACCCAACACCAAGAATAAGAGGCACTGAGATACGTGAAATGCATTTCTCGAAGTCAGTGGTATCCTGCTCGGCAAACTGATGTAAGCGTTCTGCTGGTATGGCTGCTTTTGTCTCAGAACTTATTGAATCAAAATCACCAATCACTGCCAATGGCATATGGCCTGCTGCAAGCGCGACCTGCGCGCCGCCATCTGCCGCCACGAGATTCGGCGCAATTGCCAGAGCCGCCGCAAGTGCACCGTCAGCAGCAGCCCCCCCCCCGATCAATGTTATTGGGCCCGAATCGTGTATAATGTGTCTTTTCATTGTCGTTTGATGCGATTTTTCGCCTTTGGACACAATGTTGCCCTGAAATGATACCGGAAAAATCCCACATCTGGTCCTTTCTAGGATGCATTCGATGGTAAACAGTTTCTTGCAGGTTTAAGAGAAAGCGAGCAGAACGATGGTCGGAGCGAGCAAAATACTTACGGTCTCCTATGGCACATTTTCGTGCACATTGGAGGGGTTCGACGATTCCTTTTCAACGATGAAGGCAATCGCAGAGTATTTCCGTGATCTGGCGGCAGATGACCGCTACTTTGGTGCAGAGCCGGCGACACCGGATGCCGATATGCTAGCCCGGATCGCTGAGCACGAAATTAAGAAACGCGTTGAAGCTAAGGTTGGCGATAACAGCATTTTGTTGCGTGCGTCCGAAGAGCCCACTTCTTTGCCGCAATCCGAAGCTGAACACGTCGAACAAGAACCTGTATCCGAGCAACCTGCACCTGCCGAAGCCGCTGTTCCAGAAGCGCCCGCTACGCCATCTGTAGAACAAGAGGCAGAACAGCCACGCGAAACATTTGCTGCGCCCGAACCAGAAATTGAAATTTCCGAACCCGTTGCGGAGGCCCCAGCCTCGCCTTTTACGCCCGCCCCTGAGGGCGACAGTGAAAGCGTTGCTGCCAAACTTCAGCGTATTCGCGCCGTTGTAGCGCGCAATCAAAGCGTAGTATCAGCGACTCCTTTCTTTGAAGAAGAGGAGGACGCCGACGTATTTGAAGCAGCACCGCAAGAAGCTGCTGTTGAAGAATTAGCTGAGGTTGAACAACCAGTTTCAGAAGCTGCGCCAGCCGTAGAAGAAGAGCCTGTTGCAGAGGACGTATTTGAAGCGGAAGAAGAGTCTTACGTCGAGGACGCACCCGCGATGGAAGACGAACCAGCGGTTGAAGAAACACTTTTTGTTCCCGAAGAACCCGTTTCGGAACAGCTTGTTTCGGAAGAAACACGGCAAAGCGACGAAGAGGCCGAAAGCACTTTCAACAAAGACGCCGCGTTTGATGATGAGACATTTGATGACGAAGCCTCGGTTGAAGCAAGCGATTTAACTGCGCTTCTTGGTCGGGTTGCCGGAGGTGATGCTGCTGAAACAGCACAAGCCCAGCCCGAAGAAACAGCATCTGCTGACGAAGATCAGGATCTCAGCGCTTTTGTTGCCGCTGACCTGGAAGACCATGAAGATGATGACGCGCCTACTGCCGAAGACGAAGCGCCATTAGAAATAATGGCAGAAGAAGACACAGAAGAAGACGCTGAGCGGCTTGAAGCGGCATCGGCTGCTGCGCAACGCGCGCGTGCTCGTGTCATCAAAATGAAAAGCGAAGACTTTGAGGAAGCCGTTTCATCTGGCGCCCTGGAAGACGCAGTTGAAGCAGAGGGTGCGGATGTCAGTGAAGCCGCACCGGACGTCGCTGAAACAGAAGAAACACCTGAAGATGACACCACCGTATCTGATCTGACACCAGAGCAGGAAGCCGAGCTTATGCAAGAGCTGGCCGAGGTGGAAAAGGAAATGGAAGTAGTGCCCGCTGAACGTAGTGGCCGCGCGATTCTCGACAGTGCAAGCACCGAAGACGAAGCTTCTGTTTCGCGTTTGATGGAAGAAACAAATTCACAGTTGGATAGTCCCGAAACAAGCCGCCGCCGCTCGGCAATTTCGCACCTGCGTGCCGCAGTTGCAGCGACAGTTGCGGAACGTTTGATGGGGAGCCCCAAAGCTGACAAACCAGTGGAAGACGAAGCCGACGCTTTCCGCGCTGATCTTGCCTCTGTTGTGCGCCCAAGCAGCCGCCAGGAAGCACGAAAAGAACGCGGCAAAAACCGCCCAGCGCCACTCGTTCTGGTATCGGCTCAGCGCATTGATACCGATAAAGATAGCTCTGCGACTTCAGATGCCGGTGTTCGGCCGCGTCGCGTTCAAAAAAGCAACGCCACGTTGCGTGAAGTGGACGAAAGCTTTGGCAATGACTCAGAGGATGGTTCTTCTGAGGCGAATACAAATATATTTGCTGAAAACACCAGCTTTAGTGAATTCGCAGAAGGCACCGATGCTACGGAGTTACCTGACCTCCTGGAAGCAGCGGCTGCTTACACAGCATTTGTGCAAGGATTGCCGCATTTCACGCGTCCACATGTGATGCGTCTGGTTGCGCAGTTCCAGGGCGACAATCAGTTCAGCCGCGAAGAAGGCCTGCGCGCCTTTGGTCAGCTTTTACGTCAGGGCAAAATCCTGAAAACAAAACGTGGGCAATTTGAAATTGCCGACACAACGAAATTTAAGCCAGAAGCCCGTTATGCGGGTTAGTGAGAGGCCTTAACGGTCGATCATTTTTTTTATTAAGTGAGTCGGAGTACCGAAAGGTTACTCCGCCTTATTCTCATCTGAAACTTCGTCTGGGTCTGGTTTGCCGACACCGCGAAAAACGAACTTAAATGGCAAGGCCCAAAGCACCCCAAGCCCAACATAAATCGCCAGCTCAAGTACAAACGGCGGCCGTTCGAACAGATTAACCACAGAGATTGCCGCAACGATGTATGCCGGCAATCCAACAATCAAAATCAGCAGCGCAAGACGCCGCCTGGCTTTGTAACTCAGCGCCATCAGTCAGCGAACGGATCAGTGACAAGTATTGTGTCATCTCGCTCGGGCGAGGTTGACAACAGCGCGACCGGGCAATCGATCAGCTCTTCGACGCGGCGTACGTATTTAATAGCATTTGCGGGCAGTTCAGCCCAGCTTCGCGCGCCTTCAGTGCTTTCTGACCAACCCTGCATTTCCTCGTAAATCGGTATGCAACGCGCCTGTTGATCAGCGGCGGTTGGCAGATAATCAAGCCGCGTGCCGTCAAGTTCGTACCCCACACAGATTTTCAGCGTTTCGAAGCCGTCCAGAACATCCAGTTTGGTCAACGAAATGCCATTCACTCCGCTCGTAGCACAGGTCTGGCGCACCAGACACGCATCAAACCAGCCACAACGCCGCTTGCGTCCGGTCGTCGTGCCGAATTCATGGCCCCGCTCGCCCAGCATTTGGCCGTCTTCGTCAAACAATTCTGTTGGGAACGGGCCTTCGCCGACACGCGTTGTGTAAGCTTTCACGATACCCAGCACAAAATCAATGGCACCCGGCCCGACCCCGGTACCGGTTGCGGCCTGTCCTGCGATCACATTGGAGGACGTAACAAACGGGTAAGTCCCGAAATCAATATCAAGCAGCGCACCTTGCGCGCCTTCAAAAAGAATGCGTTTACCCGCTTTGCGCTTTTCATTCAGGACTTTCCAGACGGGGGCTGCGTATTCCAGTATCTTTGGCGCAATCTCCTGAAGCTGCGCCAAAAGGTCATCTCGGTCGATGGGCTCCAGGCCTAAGCCGCTCCGTAACGCATTGTGATGGATCAGGGCGCGGTCTACGCGCAACTCCAGCGTCGCTTTGTCTGCAAGATCTGCCACGCGGATCACCCGGCGCCCCACTTTATCCTCGTAGCACGGGCCAATTCCACGCCCTGTTGTACCGATTTTAGCAACCGAATTCTGCCCCTCACGTGCGCGATCAAGTTCGCCGTGAAATGGCAGAATGAGCGGCGTGTTCTCGGCAACCATCAGCGTTTCAGGTGTAATTGTCACACCCTGTTCTCTAAGGCCTTCGATTTCCTTGACGAGATGCCAGGGATCAAGAACAACACCATTTCCTATCACGCTCAGCTTGCCTTCGCGTACAACGCCCGAAGGCAGAGCGTGCAATTTGTACACTTCGCCCTCGATGACCAGTGTATGGCCCGCATTATGCCCGCCCTGGAACCGCGCGATCACATCCGCGCGTTCACTGAGCCAGTCAACAATCTTGCCTTTGCCTTCGTCGCCCCATTGCGCGCCGACTACTACTACGTTGGCCATGTCTCTCTCCGCAAATGCGTTAAAACCCGGCCTCCTATAGCCCTGTTATGCGTGTCGTGAAACCGCAAATTCGCCGCAGGACTGGACAGAGGCCGTTTTATTCGGCAAATCCTGTACAGGGAAAGAGGTTGTATCATGGCGTTTTTCTTACGTTGGGCCTTTGCTTTTGGCTTGTTGGCAATGACATTCAACCCAACCGAGTGGAACTACACTCGGTGGGCGATGGGCAATTACACCGACGAATTGCCAATAACGGTGCTGCTTGGTCTTTTATTGGTCATTGGCTACATCATCTACCTTCGTGCGACCTTAAGATCGATCGGTGGCTTTGGTATGTTCCTGGTCTTTGCCGTTATCGCCGCATTGATCTGGGTTTTAGCTGACTGGGGTGTTTTGACTCTTGAGAATACAAGCATGAATATCTGGCTTGGTATATTCTCTCTCTCTGTCGTGTTGGGTGTTGGGCTGAACTGGAGCCATGTGCGCCGCGTTTTATCAGGACAGGCTGACATGGATGACACGGGCGACTAGAATTGTTCAGCGTAGTTCACACCTGTGGCCAGACCTGGTGCCTCCGGCGGGGATATTTTTGGAAACTGGTAACTTTAAGCGATAACCTCTGCTCGTTCGTAGGGAAATGACGGTCGCAAAGGGGTTGCGGGGCGCGGCCGGAGCGCCTAGATAACCGCAACGAATGCAGTCAAGGTTGCCTTATGGAAAATGTACTTCTCATCGTCCACCTGATCCTCGCTCTGTGCCTCATCGGCGTGGTGCTTTTACAGCGCTCTGAAGGCGGCGGCCTTGGAATTGGCAGCGGTGGTGGTGGCGGCGGCGGCGTGATGTCGGGCCGCGCGGCAGCAACAGCACTTGGGAAATTGACCTGGCTTTTTGCAATCGCTTTCATTGCGACTTCTATCGCTTTGACAGTGATTGCCGCTCAGAAATCGTCTGGGGCATCGGTGATTGACCAGCTTGGTGCGACACCGGTTGAAGAGGAAACGATTCCCGCAATACCGGCGGGCAGCGACCTTCTGCCACCTTCGACAGGTGACGTTTCGCTGACGCCACCGGCTGCAACAGAATAGACATAAACCACAATAATTTGAGCCGGAAAGATTTTGTGCCGCATCATCTTGCGGTCTGGTTGCCTTCGGCGTGCGAATCCTTTATATCTTAAATCCCGTGATGATGCGGTTCTTTTGGGCCGGATAACGCACAAAAAGACGCAAATATTTCACGGGAGATGCCAACCGAATGGCACGATTTGTTTTCATCACAGGTGGTGTGGTTTCATCGCTGGGCAAAGGTCTGGCGTCCGCAGCTTTAGGTTCTTTGCTACAGGCACGTGGCTTTTCAGTAAGGTTGAGAAAGCTCGACCCCTATCTGAACGTCGATCCGGGAACGATGTCGCCGTTTGAGCATGGCGAAGTTTTTGTAACAGACGATGGTGCGGAAACCGACCTCGATCTTGGACATTACGAACGCTTTACCGGCGTGGCCGCGCGAAACACCGATTCTGTTTCATCGGGGCGTGTTTACTCAACGGTCCTCGAGAAAGAGCGCCGCGGAGACTACCTCGGGAAAACGATACAGGTCATTCCTCATGTGACTAATGAGATTAAAGACTTTATTTCAATCGGCGAAGATGAAGTCGATTTCATGCTTTGCGAAATTGGTGGCACAGTCGGCGATATTGAGGCTCTGCCGTTTTTTGAAGCCATCCGACAGTACAGCCAAGACAAGCCACGCGGTGAATGTATATTCATGCATCTGACGCTGTTGCCCTATCTGGCAGCCAGTGGCGAGCTTAAGACAAAACCAACCCAGCACAGCGTTAAGGAACTACGGTCGATCGGGATCGCACCTGATGTTCTGGTTTGCCGGTCGGAGCATCCTATCCCGGAAAAGGAACGTGAAAAGATAGGGCTCTTCTGCAACGTACGCAAAGAGAGCGTTATTGCGGCCTACGATCTCAATTCAATCTACGAGGCACCTTTGGCCTATCATCGCGAGGGGCTGGATCAGGCGGTCCTGGATGCCTTTGGTATTTCCCCTGCCCCAAAACCGGATCTAACCGTTTGGGAAGATGTGGCTGACCGCATCCACAACACAGATGGCGAAGTTAATATCGCAATTGTAGGAAAATACGTTCAGCTTGAAGACGCCTATAAATCGATCAAAGAAGCACTGACACACGGCGGCATGGCCAACCGCGTCAAGGTGAACGTCGAATGGGTTGATGCCGAGATTTTCGATACTGAAGACGCTGCGCCCTACCTTGAAGGGTTTCACGCCATTCTGGTTCCAGGCGGCTTTGGAGAGCGCGGCACCGAAGGAAAAATCAAGGCAGCCGAATTTGCGCGCACGCGAAAGGTGCCTTATCTGGGCATCTGTCTGGGCATGCAGATGGCCGTTATTGAAGCGGCACGCAATGTTGCCAAGCTCGCAGATGCAGGGTCTGAGGAATTTGATCACGAGCTAGGAAAGAAACGTTTTACACCCGTGGTTTATCACCTGAAAGAATGGGTGCAGGGCAACCACAAGGTGGAACGGAAAGTTGGCGACGACAAAGGTGGAACCATGCGATTGGGCGCCTATGACGCGACGCTTCTGGAAGGGTCAAAAGTCGCTGGTATCTATGATTCCACCCACATCGAAGAGCGCCACCGGCACCGTTATGAGGTCGACGTAAAGTACCGTGAAAAACTTGAAGCGTGCGGTTTGAGTTTTTCAGGCATGTCGCCGGACGGGCGTCTGCCAGAGATCGTTGAATGGAAAGATCACCCTTGGTTCATTGGCGTTCAATTCCATCCGGAACTGAAATCAAAGCCTTTCGCCCCGCATCCGTTGTTTGCTGATTTTGTCCGCGCTGCGATAGAGTCTTCCCGCCTCGTCTAAACATTTTCGCTTCGGGAAAGTCTGCACTATACTGCTTGCATGACCCTATGGCGTTTTTTGGTTGCATGCCTGGCCCTGACCATTGCTGCGGAACGTGCCGCCGCCTGCAGCGAGCCTGTCTGTATTGTTGACTATCAAAGTCTTCGTCTTTCAAAGATCATAACGTTCGAAGATTTGCCCAGTTCTATGGGACCGGGGCAAAAAATTGATGACGTTCTTGTGCAAAATGGCGCAAAGTTTGGTGAGCGATTTGCAGGTCAGGTCCGGCAGGCAGACGGCGACTACGACCGCATAGTGGGTCAAGCCAAGAGCCCCCTGACAACACGCGCTGGCAGCACTGATGAATCTCTCGGAATCCAACGGTTGTACGACAGCAATGTACTACTGGGTTACGGACCCAACCGGTATCCGCACCGCGATGCAATAGGTGAAGGTGCAATTGCAGTTCTCTTTGATATTGACCAATCCGCGTTTGGTTTTCGTCTGCGCGGAGGCGAAGACGGGTACGCGAGCATTATTTTCCATCGTCGTGACGGCACGGAAATTTCTTCAATGAGGCTTGGCCCTTTGGGCGAAGATTCCTTTGGGTTTGTCCGGCAAGACAAAGTGCCCGACATCGCCGGGTTCACGCTACACAACAACGATCCGGCGGGAATAGCGATTGATGATCTGATCTTTGACGATTCATTCCAAATCGGTAAGATAGCAACCGTTCAAACCCAACAGCCGGGTTAAGAGCTCTTTCCAAGTTCAACCTACCCCATTGGCAGTAGGTAAATCCTCGACTATATCGGAAACATGTTTGGACAACTTCTTAAACGCCTCATCGAGCCGCAAACCGAACCGCTTCCAGATACTGACGCACGCCTTGCGCTTGGCGCATTGCTGGTACGGATTGCAAAATCAGATCACAGCTATGCGGTGGAAGAGATTTCGCGGATCGACCGGATTTTGGCGAGCCGCTATAACCTGAACGCTGTTGAAGCGGCGAAGCTGCGTGCACATTGCGAAAAAGTTGAACATGACGCTCCGGACACCGTTCGGTTTACGCGCGCCATAAAAGATGCCGTTCCTTATGAAGACCGCGAAGCGGTTGTCGAAGCACTGTGGGATGTTGCCCTTGCGGACGGAATGCGAAGCGACGAGGAAAACTCGATCCTCAGAATGGCGTCCAGTTTTCTTGGTGTGAATGACCGTGACAGTGCGCTGGCACGACAACGCGTTGAAGCGGGAAGAAAATGATTGCGCACTTCGGTATGTACGACCGCGCAGAAACTGCGGAGGCGAATAATCGACTTTGGTCAGCAATACGCACGCAGCTGGGGTACGGGCCGGACACTTTAACGTGTGACGGTGATTTCTTTGAAATCTGGCAAAACCCCGACTTGCTGCTTTCTCAGACATGTGGCTATCCATATCGCGCACGCCTGCACGGGCATGTTACATTGGTTGGAACACCGGACTATGGCCTGGCAGACTGCCCTGCCGGCTATTACAACAGTGTTTTTGTCGCGCGGGCAGATGACCCCAGGTCGGAGCTTAAAGATTTCAATGGCGCGTGTCTGGCGTACAACGACGCGCTATCACAATCCGGTTGGGCTGCTCCGCGTGTTTATTGCGATGCGAACGGAATTTCACTTGGGTCACTTTTCCAAAGCGGTGCTCATGCAGCTTCAGCACGTGCAGTTCATGAAGGGCAGGCGGATTTTGCGGCGCTTGATGCGATAACATGGTCTATGATTGAAAGATGGGACCCCTTCGCCAAAGACTTGCGTGTGCTGGCGCACACGCCCTGCACACCTGGCTTGCCGCTGATTTCAGCAAAAGGCGCGGACAAGGCCAAACTTTTCAATGCGATTGCGAGCGCGATAGAAGATATCACCCAGCAAGATCGTGACACACTGTCGATTTACGGCTTTGTTGACATTCCGGCAGAACTGTATCTGGCAATCGAAAACCCACCATCCCCATGACAGAATGGCCGTTTTTTCCGCCTAAATGACTAAATGTGTTGGAACGATACGTAATTTGAACGTTGCATTAGCTGTTTTTTTCGGAATTACTGCGAGCCTGAAACAATAAAGACAACGGTTTAACGTGAACGACACCAAAACACCCGTCATCGAAATTCGTGGACTTCATAAGGCGTATGGCCAACTTGAAGTTCTTAAAGGTGTAAGCCTCTCAGCTCATAAGGGCGATGTCGTATCGTTGATTGGCTCTTCCGGCTCTGGAAAATCCACACTGCTCAGGTGCTGTAATCTTCTTGAGGACAGCCAACAGGGCGAAATTCTTTTTGACGGTGAACCGATAAAATGGCGCGGCCAGGGCCATTCCCGACACCCTGCTGACAAAGAGCAACTGATCAAAGTTCGCACAAATCTGTCGATGGTTTTTCAGCAGTTCAATCTGTGGGCCCATATGACCATCCTGCAAAACGTGATGGAAGCACCGCTTACAGTTTTGAAGCGTGATCGCGACCAAGTCGAGGCGAGCGCACGCGCCTATCTGGAAAAAGTGGGAATTGGCGATAAATGTGACGTTTATCCTGCGCAGCTGTCCGGCGGGCAACAGCAAAGGGCGGCGATCGCACGGGCATTGGCGATGGAACCACAAGCCTTGCTGTTTGATGAACCGACCTCCGCACTTGACCCG
Source organism: Pseudohalocynthiibacter sp. F2068 (assembly GCF_023015645.1). Classification (NCBI taxonomy): domain Bacteria; kingdom Pseudomonadati; phylum Pseudomonadota; class Alphaproteobacteria; order Rhodobacterales; family Paracoccaceae; genus Pseudohalocynthiibacter; species Pseudohalocynthiibacter sp. F2068. Next base: position 98,866 of record NZ_JALKAK010000011.1, on the reverse strand, counting down.
GAATTGGAACAAGAAGTTGTAAAGGTCATCAAGGATCTTGCCAAAGAAGGCCGCACAATGCTGCTCGTCACGCACGATATGCGGCTTGCTGCCGATGTATCAGATCATGTGATCTTTCTTCATCTGGGGCTTATTGAAGAAGAAGGCCCCCCTGCCGAACTATTCCGCAACCCTAAAACCGAACGTCTGAAACAGTTTCTAAGTGCAACAGTTTCAGAGTAAATTACGCGAACCACCATGGGAGAATCTATCATGAAAAAACTTATCTTAACCACTGCTGTCTTGGCGCTGAGCGCTGGTTTTGCAATGGCCGACACCGTTCGTCTTGGTACGGAAGGTGCGTATCCTCCATATAACTTCATTAACGATGCAGGTGAAGTTGACGGCTTTGAGCGTGAGCTGGGCGATGAGCTTTGCAAACGTGCGAGCCTGGAATGCGAATGGGTCACAAACGAGTGGGATTCTATCATTCCCAACCTCGTATCTGGAAACTACGATGCCATTATCGCTGGCATGTCGATCACTGAAGAACGTGATGAAGTTATTGATTTCACACAAAATTACACACAACCTGACCCGTCAGCCTATGTTGCACTGTCAGCAGATGCAGACATTGAAGGCGGTGTTATCGCTGCTCAGTCCGGTACGATCCAGGCGAGCCACATCGCTTCATCAGGTGCCACGCTGGTTGAATTTGCGACACCAGATGAGACAATCGCAGCAGTTAAAAATGGCGAAGCTGACGCAGTGCTTGCGGACAAAGCGTATCTTGCGCCAATCGCCGATCAGGATTCAGACCTGACATTGATTGACCAGGACGTGTTGTTGGGCGGCGGTGTTGGCTTGGGCTTGCGCGAAAGTGACTCGGAACTGCGTGACAAGTTCGATGCCGCAATCCAGTCCATGAAAGATGACGGCTCGCTGGACGAACTGATCACCAAGTGGTTCGAGGGTAACGCAGCCCTCTTCGGATCAAGCTCATAACAAACAAAGGCGGGGCCGACATCGGCCCCGCTTTTCACATGGGGTGAACATGTTTTCCTTCTGCGCCGATCCCGAAACACTATCAGGCCTGACGTGGGTCAGTTGCTACCTGACAACGGGTAAGCACATGGGGTTTTATGCCTCGTTTGGTACTGTGATGTTGTTGCTTCTTGTAACCGCACCTACGGCACTTCTGTTTGGCTTTGGCGGCGCGATGGCTGCGCGATCAGTGGTGGCCCCAATCCGCTGGTTCGGAAAATCCTACACCTCAATTGTTCGCGGTGTTCCTGACATTGCTTTCTTTCTTTTCTTTGTTATTGCGCTGGACCAGGGCATCGAATGGATGCGGCACAAAGTAAAATGCCCCGATTGGCCCGAGGCCGTTCGCCAGGGCAACGACTTTGTCGTCTGCTCTGAAGCCAAGATGCCACTTTCTTCTTCTGCACAATGGGTGCACGAGATTTACGGGTTTTCACTGGCGGTTCTGACTTTTGCCATCGTGTTTGGTGCCTTTGCTGCGAATGTTCTTTTTGGCGCTATGCGTGCTGTTCCGCGCGCGCAAATCGAAACCGCAGAAGCCTACGGTATGTCACGCAGGCAGGCGTTCTGGCGTATTCTGGTGCCGCAAATGTGGGTCTATGCCCTGCCCGGTCTTAGCAATCTCTGGATGATTCTGATCAAGGCGACACCGCTTCTGTTTCTTCTGGGCGTCGAAGACATTGTCTATTGGGCGCGCGAGCTTGGCGGGTTGAAGACCAACGCCTTTGCTTATCCGCACCCGGATTGGCGGCTTTGGTACTTCCTTGGATTGCTCGTTTTTTATCTGGTTCTGACACGGGTTAGCGAAATAGCTCTGGCTCGTATGATGACAAAACTGACACATGGTCAGGCCACAACCGGTGGCGAAGCCCAGAGAAAGGCCGCTGCATGAGCTGTCTTGAAACCATACAGGCCTATGGGTTGCGTTCAATTGGGATAGGTGAACGGCTATTGCCGCGCTCTGATTTCACGCTATGCGATCAGTTTACCCTGATCGGCTCTGGCATGATCTGGAACATTTACTTCGGTGCGCTCGCGCTTTTCATCGGGTTTTTCATGGCAACCGGCCTCGCGCTTGCCAAATTTAGCTCCAATATCTGGCTGCGCAAACCCGCCGAATGGTTCATTTTCATTTTGCGTGGCTCACCACTTTTCATTCAGTTTTTCCTCGCCTACGAAACCTTTGTTCTGCTGCCAAAAGTCGGTGTTGATATCAATCTAGGGTTTGCTGAAATCACCGCTGAAACCCGCTGGCTGACCAAGGCCTGGCTTGGTGCGCTTATCGTATTGTTTTTAAACACTGCTGCGTACTCCGGAGAGATTTTCTATGGTGCGCTTCGCTCTATTCCCAAAGGTGATGTAGAGGCCGCAGATGCTTATGGTCTTACTGGGTGGACCCGTTTCAAGCGCATTATCTGGCCAACCATGCTGCGTCTGGCATGGCCTGCCTACACAAATGAAGCGATCTTCTTGTTTCACGCTACAACACTGGTCTTCTTCTCTGGTTTTCCGGCGTGGCAGCAGCGTGGGGACGCGCTTTATTATGCGAACTATTTCGCAGATAAAACGTTCAACCCCTTTGTGCCTTATCCAATTTTAGCTGGTTATTTCATTTTACTAACCCTTTCTGTCATCACCGTTTTTGGTTTGATAAACCGGAAGCTCAACCGACATCTCCCGCAAGAACAGCGGCGAAAAATGCGGATCCGCCCACAGTTTATGCGCTAGAAACTTTTACTGATTGCCAAATGCTTTCCTAGGCATTGGCCCTTCTAACGAGGTCAGTATTCATGAAAATCGGCATACTGGAATGCGGCCACACCGAGGGTGAAATCGCTGAAAAGCACGGCACCTTACCAACGTTGTTTGCAAATCTGCTAGATGGGCATGGTTTTACCTTCGAGAACTGGGATGTCGAAAACCGGGTTTTTCCACCGGATGAATTCGCCGCGGACGGCTGGCTTGTGACAGGCTCAATTCACGGGGTTTACGAAGATCACGCGTTTATCCCAGCATTGGAAATCTTTGTCAGGCAGGCCTACAGCGCTAGCGTGCCAACAGTTGGCATCTGTTTTGGCCACCAGTTGATTGCACAGGCCCTCGGGGGGCGCGTTGAAAAGTTTCAAGGTGGATGGATGATCGGACATCAGGTTTACGATTTTGAGGAACACGGCGAACTAGGACTGAACGCCTGGCATCAGGATCAGGTTATTGAGCGTCCGACTGATGCACGTGTTATCGCATCGAACGATTTTTGTACCAATGCAGCGTTGCTTTATGGCAATCGCGCGCTGACAATTCAGGCGCATCCAGAACTTGGTGGCCCCATTATCGCAGCCTATCTAAAAATGTGTCGCGGCACACGTGATTACGATGATGCAATTATGGACAGGGCGGAAGAGAACCTGACAAGGCCTGACGCCTCTGCTTTCATTGGCGACCAGATCGCGTCCTTTTTCAAAGCTGCGTATCTTGCTCGATAGTCTGCAAAGCAGTCTCAAGAAACGGTTTTCCGTAATGTAAGAAACAAATGACCTGACCTGCTCCGCTCTGCGGGAGCAGCGCTATTGCAGCTTATACGGAGGCAACTTTTCGCGCGCGAAAACGCGAATTGAAAAAACTGTGGATTTGGTGGAAGAACTGTTCTACTGATTTTCCGAAAAGGTTGTTCAGGAAAGTTAAAATCATGACCTCCAATATATCCTCCACTGCCCCGAATGTTTATGACGCTGAGCCGATCCCGGAAGCTGCGCGCGCTGAAATCGACCGGCTGCTCGCAACGGGTGATCTGTTCCGCTACACCGCCCCTGACGCAGCACCCGTTGCCCTGCTTGAAAAAGAGTTTGCAGACCTGCTGGGAAGCCGGTTCGCTTTGGCTGTGTCTTCCTGTTCCGCTGCATTGTTTTTGTCGCTGAAAGCGCTTGGTTTACCTCGTGATGCTCGGGTTCTGATTCCGGCCTTTACATTCGCAGCCGTGCCGTCGGCCGTTGTGCATGCAGATTGCAAGCCTGTGCTTGTCGAAGTCGGCGAAAACTACCGAATTGATATGGCGGATTTTGAGGCGAAGCTTGATGACAGCATTCAGGCCGTCCTGATCAGCCACATGCGCGGCCATACCTCTGACATGGATGCGATCATGGCACTTTGTGACGCGCGTGGTCTGCCGGTTATCGAGGATGCCGCGCATTCACTCGGCACACTCTGGAATGGCCGCAATATTGGAACAATTGGCAAAGTCGGGTGTTTTTCGTTCCAGTCCTACAAACTGATCAATGCCGGCGAAGGTGGCATACTGGTCACCGATGACGCTGATTTGGTTGCGCAGGCTGTGATTATGTCCGGCGCCTATGAAAACAACTGGAAAAAACACCCGGTTTTGCACGCTGCCTTTGCCAAGTGGCAAAACAAGCTGCCGCTCTACAATCTTAGAATGCAAAACCTTTCTGCCGCCGTGATCCGGCCACAACTGGGCGAACTAGCCCGCCGCGTGCGCGATGGTGGTGCCAACCACGATTGGGTTGCAAAGCAATTGGATGCTTCACCCTGGCTTCATGTACCACCACCTCTGGCCCAGGAAACACGCGCGCCTGATTCAATCCAGTTCAACCTTGTTGGATGTTCAGAGGATGAAACCCATGCCTTTATCAACGCCAGCAAAGCCCGAGGTGTTGGCGTGCAGGTGTTCGGTCTGACAGAGAACAACGCACGTGCATTCTGGAACTGGGAATTTATCGGCCCACAACCCGATTTGCCGCAGACCCGCGCCATGTTGATGCGCGCCTGTGATGTTCGCCTTCCGGCACGCTTAAGCCGCGAAGACCTCTCCTATATCGCCAATGCGCTAACCAAAGCGATAGAAGAGGTTAAATCCACTGCCCGTGCGGTTGCATAGGGGCCAAAACTTATAACAAACGCAATGTGTTGCCGAGCCAGGGGATATTCGCCCGTGCTGGTTTAACGATCATATCGTCAAGTAATTTTCGCAGTCTTACCGCGGCCTGCGCGGGCATATCGCCCAACACATCGCGTCGAGCATTCAAAGAAATCGTGCGCGACAGGGGTGCAAATGGTAGCGGAACAAGGTCTGCTTTATCGCAAAATCGTTGTGCACGCAGATAGCCGAGGGGTGTCAATATGGTCCAGCCTGCACCACTGGCAACCATAGCCATAATCGCGTGATAGCTGTCGAGTTCAAACCGATGCGAAAGCCGCAGATTTTGGCGCGCCAGATGCGCCGCAATTTGACGGCCCATAACATGACGTGCTGTGTACTGAATTAACGGTAGCTTGTTGAGTTGCGCAAGAACATCGCCACCCTGATCAACTAATCCCTTTGGGACGGCAGCTAAAAATGGCTCTTCCAGCAGCGGATGGACTTCCATCCATGGGGCACTTGCACCCAGATCGGCGGCAACAATCACATCCAAGGCTCGCGCATCTAAAAGGTCAAACAACCGGTGACTTGCACCTGTTTCAAGCAAGAACTGGCAACCTTTCAGATCACTCGCCATCTCTGTCAAGAAATGCGGCGTCACATCGGCATCAAAATCCTCAATCATTCCGAGCCTAAACCGGGTCAGGGATGAAAGATCTGCTGTCGCAAGTTCGGCGCGTGCCTGCTCTGCCTCATTCAGTATAGATTGCGCGCGACGGCGGAAAATCTCGCCCGCAGGCGTCAAAGACACCGGTCGCGCACTTCGGTTGAACAATGTCGCGCCAAGGGCGCCTTCGAGATTGGTGATTTGTTGACTGACCGCAGAGGCGCTTGCCCCTAACCTGCGGGCCGCAGCGGAAATCGACCCCTCTTCAGCGGTCGCAGCAAAAACCTCTATTCCCCAAAGGGTGATCCGTCCCGGAGTATCCACCATGTGCAATTTCCACCCGGCTGAGAACCACACGCTGTTTGCTGGTTTGTGCGCCGTTCAATCTTAAAGGTTTGAAAGCTTTTTCTGCAGTTCGGCCAGTTGTTTTTTTATATCGTTAAGGTCGCCCGAATCTTTAGCTTCTGGCTCGGCCTTTTCCGTCTCTTCTTCCTGGCCGGCCCAACCACCTGTCATGGCTTTCATGAAGGCTTCTTGCTGCGCTTTCATGATCTCAAAGCCTGGCATTGATGTTATTGGGTTAATTGAGCCGATCTTTTCCATCACCTGGCTCTGACCGTCACGCAGCATTTCAAAAGACATTGCCAAAAACTCTGGCACAACACTTTGAGCCTGAGTTGTGTAACTGCGCACGAGATCGTTCAAAACGCCAAGTGGCAGCACATTTTCACCGCGGCTTTCATGGTCCGCAATAATTTGCAGCAGATATTGTCGCGTAAGGTCGTCCCCGGACTTCAAATCAATAATCTGCACTTCGCGTCCATCCCGGATGAATCCAGAAATGTCATCAAGTGTCACATAGTCGCTGGTTTCGGTATTGTACAACCGCCGGCTTGCATAGCGCTTTATCAACAGAGGCTTTGTGTCATCGGTCAAGGTCAGTCCCCTTCTGCAGTGCAGAGAAGACTAAGCTTGTGCAGCATAATTGCAAGAAAAAGAAAAAGGCAGGCCCCGCGAGGGACCTGCCAATGCGATAAATATCTTCAGGGAGGGGGAAGATATTCTATCGGGAAAGCTTATTTGCCAGCAGATTTTGCAGCTTTAGCAACGTCAGCAGTTGCTTTCTTAACAGCAACAGTTGCTTCTTCGCCCATGTCTTTGCCAGCTGCGAGCATCAGTTCAACAGTTTCCATTTGAACTTTTTTAGCAACTTCAGCGAAAGCAGCCATGTTTTCAGCAGCCATTTCAGCCGATGCAGATGCGAAATCTGTCAAAGATTTCGAATATTCTGTTGGCTCGTCTTTAACTGCAGAAACATCAGCCAGTTTAGCGATGGTTGCTTTTGTCCAGCTGGAAGAAATCTCAGCGGATTTGTCTGCTGCTTGAAGAGCAACTTTTGACATTTGCTCGCCAAGGCGGGCTTGAGATTTGAAAGCATCCTGAACAGCCGTTGTGTCCACTGGGAATGCGCCCATCATGTCTTGCATGATTTTGGTGAAGTCTTGTGTATTAGCCATTGTCTTGCTCCTGAAACTGCAGGTGGGAGGAACCTGCGTAAATTCTTTCTGTGCAAACAATATGCATGCTGCAGCGCGGCATTTCAAGTAAAAAATGCTGCGCTGCAGAAAGAAATTAATTTACTTATTTTTCAATGTTTTGCGGTGTAACAACATATGTTCCGGGCGCCGCGCACAATACTTTGTTCGTCGAATCACCCGGAATCCGCGCCAGAACCTGTTTGCCAGAACGTGCCGCAAGCCATTCGCTCCAGTGTGGCCACCACGAACCCTCGTTAAAACTTGCGCCCGCCTTCCAATCATCCGGATCACCAGAGACTCCGTCGTTCAGATAATGACCGTATTTCTTCTTCGAAGGTGGGTTTACGATGCCCGCGATATGGCCGGATTCCGACAGGATGAATTTTTTTGACTTGCTGCCAAATTGTTTGATCCCGTTGAAGCTCGACTTCCAGGCGGCAATGTGATCGGTCTCGCACGCAATCGCGCAAATTGGAACGGTGATGTCCTTGAGCGTCAGGTTTTCGCCAAGCAGCTCGTATCCTTCGTTCACAAGTTGGTTTTGCTGACAAAGATCGCGCAAATATTCCATAGTCATGCGCCCGGGCAAATTTGTCCCGTCACCGTTCCAGAACAAAAGATCAAAGGCCGGAGGCGTTTCACCAAGCATGTAACTTTTGATGGCCGGGCCGTACACGAGATCATTCGAGCGCAGGAACGAGAAGGTGCGCGACATGAAGTAGGACTTCAAGACACCATCAGCCTCTATCTGTGCCTCAATGCCATCGACAAAGTCGTCTTCCAGAAATACGCCAAATTCGCCCTGATCTTTGAAATCAGTCATCGTAGTAAAGAAGGTCGCCGATTTGATCGACTTGTCGCCCTTTTTCTTAAAGTAGGCCAGAGTAAGCGAAAGAACCGTACCCGCAACACAATAACCAACCGCATTCACTTGCGGCTCATTCGTAATTTTTTTAACTTCCTCAATCGCCCGAATATAGCCGTCAGTGACGTAGGTATCGAGCCCAACATCTGAATAGCTTGAATCCGGATTTACCCAGCTTACAACGAACAGGGTATAGCCCTGCTCCACAATCCATTTGATCATAGAATTTTGCGGCTTCAGATCGAGAATGTAGAATTTGTTGATCCAGGGCGGAAAGATTATAAGTGGCGTTTTATGCACGGTTTCAGTCTTTGGTGAAAACTGGATCAGCTCGAACATTCTGTTCCGAAAAACAACGGAGCCTTCCGAGGTCGCGATATTCTCGCCGACTTTAAACGCTTTTTTATCGGCGAGCGAAACCAGCAAGTCGCCTTCATTAGCCTCCAGATCGCGCACCAAGTTTTCCAATCCGTCGACAAGCGATTGCCCCTCCGTTTCGATCGCACGACTTAATGCTTCTGGATTTGTCGCCAGGAAGTTGGTGGGCGCAAGCATGTCAACGATCTGACGTGTGAAATATTCCAACCTCTGGCGATCTTTGTCTTCCAGACCATCCATATCGGAGACAGCGGTTTCTATCGCCTCGGTATTGAAAAGATATTGTTGTTTAACAAAGTTGAAATACGGGTTGGTATCCCACATCGGGTTTGAAAAACGGCGGTCTTTTGGACCGATATCTTTTGGTGGCTCAATCATCCCCTGAGTGAGCGCTTGTTGCGCTTCAACATAATGGGTTAGCGCTTTGCCCCAGTAAGAGACCTGATGTTCAAATAACTTCGCAGGATTCTGTACCATTTCGTTCAAATATGCTGCACCTGCTTTCACAAACAAGTCATGGCCAGGCCGTTCAAGGCTGGGATTCGCAGCTTTCTTTTTGGACAATACCGCTGCCAATCGTTGCGCAAGTGCTTCAACTTTAGCCAAATTTTCTGTCATTTGGTCCAATTCGCCACCTGCGTCCTGATGATCAGTTGTCATATAGAAAAATCCACCTTAAGTTCGCTGCAGTTGCAGCATAGCGTTAAAGGCTCTTAGGTCAAAGCGACGAAATGCAGCGGCAAGAAGCGTAAAAAGGAATGCAGATGCGGTATATGGCGACCTACGACCTTATGGAAGCGACGCGCAACACCAACCAGTGGCTCGGCGCAACCGCCCTTGCGATGGCATCGTCTCCTTTCACAGGCCTTATTCCAAATCCGATGTTTCAGGTCATGGCAGCCTGGGGTGAAGTGACTGAACGCACCTTTGCCCGAATGATCACCAAACCCGACTGGGGCATCCGCACATTCACATCCGGCGGTAAGGATCATCTCGTCACTGTTGAAACTGTTGTCGAGCGTCCCTTTGGCGACCTTATTCATTTTAAAGTACAGGGCAGCAAACCCAAGGCTCGAAAAGTCATGCTTGTTGCACCAATGTCTGGTCACTACGCCACCCTTCTTCGCTCTACCGTCAAAAGTTTACTCGTTGATTGTGAAGTCTATATTACAGATTGGCACAATGCGCGCGATATTCCTGTTTCCGAAGGCAAGTTCGATGTTGAGGATTATACGCTCTACCTTGCCGATTTTATGCGCCACCTTGGCCCCGACATTCATATTATTGCTGTCTGCCAGCCAGTCCCTCTTGCACTTGCAGCAACAGCTTATCTGGCTGGGGAAGACCCGGATGCACAACCGCGCAGCCTGACGCTGATTGGTGGCCCGGTTGACCCTGATGCTGCCGCAACAGATGTTACAGACTTTGGGCGCCGCGTAACCATGGGCCAACTCGAAGAAACCGCCATTCAGCGCGTTGGGTTCAAATATGCTGGTGCAGGCCGAATGGTTTATCCGGGGCTCCTGCAGCTTGCCTCGTTTGTATCAATGAACCGGGACCGTCATTTACAAGCCTTCTCAGACCAGATTGTCCGTGCTTCAAAAGGCGAAGCGTCAGACCACGATGCGCACAACCGCTTTTATGATGAGTACCTCGCGGTCATGGATATGACAGCAGAGTTCTACCTTTCAACGGTAGAGCGAATTTTCAAGAATCGTGAAATTGCAAAGAACTGCTTTGTCGTGAATGGCGTTACTGTCGATATAGGCGCGATCACCGATGTCGCCGTCAAAACCGTTGAAGGTGCTAAAGATGATATAAGCGCCCCCGGCCAGTGTGTCGCAGCACTTGACCTGCTGACCGGACTGCCAGAAAGCAAAAAGGCCAGTCACGTAGAGCCGGGTGCAGGCCACTACGGTATTTTTGCTGGTAAAAGCTGGCGGAACAATATTCGCCCGTTGGTCCTTGATTTCATCGATACGAACTCTGGCAAGCGCGAGAAAAAAGCAAAACTTAAAGCCGTCTGATTTCACTGGTCGAGACGGAGCAGAGTATCAAAAATGCGCCCTCTATCTCAGCACGACCGGTGCTGACAGCCATTCGCGCATGATCTCGGTCGTCGTCTCGGGTGCTTCAACGGTAGGCAGGTGGCCGGCGTCTTCAATCACGCGAAACTCGGCATAAGGGATAAGGGTTGCCATAAATTCCTGACGCTGCAACGGGGTCAGCCCGTCGTATGATCCGCAAATGACATAGGTTGGTATTCGTATTGTCCGAAGTGTTTTTTGCTGATCCGGGCGGCGTTGCAAGGCACGGGATTGCCGCACAAATATGTCTGCCCCAATTTCCAGCGCCATGCCTTGGATAAGGTTTAAAACGGTAACGCGTTGTGGACCATGTGCAAGATATTCCGGTTTCAAAACCTCTTGCATCACTTCGCCAAGCCGCCCCGCTTTTGCCCCAACGATCTGCGGTTCACGCTCTGCCGCTTGAGAAGGGGTTTCAGACAAAGCGCTCGTGGAAATAAGCGCAAGTCGACAGACCCGGTCAGGCGCGCGACGAAGTATCTCCAGTGCGACGATGCCACCCAGAGAAAGCCCCGCAAGCGCAAACCTTTCAGGCGCGTTTTGCAGGATGTGTTCGGCCATCACCTCAACGGTTTCGCCCTTGATCGCGGGCGAAATCACCACAATGCGCCCGGCTGAAAGCGCGGAAATCTGCGCCTCAAAAACCCGCGCATCGCACATCATGCCGGGCACCAGCACCAGCGGTTCAGCCATTTCATTCCCCCATCACGGTCTCGTTACCGTAACGCTACGGGAATACGCCGGATTTGCCTACGAAATTTCGGGGTTAATTTGGAAGTTTCGCCAAATTTGGAGATGGAATGCGCAAGCCGCGAAAAACAGGAAAATCGGCATAGCGCGCGCGCCGCTGTTCTTTTGTTTCTGACTCTTGCTCTGCGTGCCGCAGCAAAACGCCATTCCCACCAATCCATGTGCGAATTTCGCGCGTCGGCACCTCGTGCCAAGTCAGGTTAAAAGCACAAAGTTTCGGGAAAAACTGCATTTCCGAATACGGCAGGTGATCATGCACCCACCACGCCAGGTCCCGCCAGTCACGACCCAAGGCGTATTGATCTGCGAACCACGGAATAACGATTGTCGCACAGGCACCGACATGCCCCGCGGCATCGCGCCTGTCCCAGATGTGACCTGCATAGTCAGATACGCTTTTGGCGCAATTCAGAGCGTGTTCATTTCCAAAATCATTGACCGCTTCAGACCGCAAACCCGACCGAACAGATACCACACCAAAAGTTTCGACCATTGGATCAAGCAGATTTCCACACAGCCCCTCACCTGCCTTTATCGCAAGATCAGGATTATCGGGAATATTTTGAAGCTGGTGAAAATTCGCAATTTCCGAATAGAGGAACTCACGCATGAAGAAGTATTTTGACAACCGTACGCGGCCTAAAGTTTCAAGACTCCACATGCTGCCAGGCCGGCGCATTACCTCAGGCTCCATTCCATTGAAATTCCCCCTTCGGGCCAAGCGGTGAAAACGGGTTATGCGCCACTTCCCAGACGTGACCATCCGGGTCGGCAAAATAGCCGTGATAGCCACCCCAGAAGACGTCCTGAGCGGGCTTCAGAATACGTGCTCCCGCGGCTTCGGCCAACTCGAGCAACGGTTTTACATCCGCCTTGTCACGCAGGTTGTGGGCCAGCGTAACACCAGAGAACCCACCAATCGATGCTTCGTCAATGCCAAGCTCCTCGGCCAGTGCGGCGCGTGGATAAAGACCAAGGGTTTGCCCGATCAGGTCAAAGGCAACAACCCCGTCTGGACTATCGACTTTTTCCCAGCCAAGTGCAGCGTAGAAAGCTTCGGACACCTCAGTGTCAGAAACCGCTAAAGTTATCAGACTGATACGTTGATCCATATTTTGGCCCCTTTCCGTTGGAAAATCGCTCGATTTAACTTTTTATAACATCCTCAATGCTTGCAACGATCATCGCCAGGCAATCTTCATCTGAAAACCGGTGGTCAGCACCTTTGACAAGTGTCAGGCGAATGTCGGACCCTGCGGCGTGGTCAAGCAACCGAAGTGCAACAGACATATCAACGTCTTCATCAAGAGTTCCCTGCAAAAACCGTGTTGGAAACGGCAGGCTAAGCGGGCTGCGCAGGACAAGCTGGTTACGGCCGTCCTTGATTAGTTTCTCGGTGATGATGTAGGGGTCGTCCGCATAGTCAGACGGAAGTTCTATCAACCCGTTCTTTGCAAGCTCTTCTTTTTGATTATCCGAAAAACCTGCCCACATACTGTCTTCGGTAAAATCTGGCGCAGCAGCAACCCCAACCAAACCAGCAACCCGTTCAGACATAGCTTTACATACCAACAACGCGATCCAGCCGCCCATCGACGACCCAACTAAAATCTGCGGCCCTGTCGTCAGTTCCAAAATAGCGGCAATAGCGTCTTCAGCCCATTCCCCTATCGATCCTTCAGTAAAAGCCTCTGACGAATGGCCATGCCCGGAATAGTCAAACCGTAAAAACGCGCGTCCTTCAGAGCGCGCCCAAGCCTCAAGATGAAGGGCTTTCGTCCCCTCCATGTCCGACTTGAACCCGCCAAGGAAAACGACACCTGGCGCTTGCCCTTCGGATTTATGGTACGCGATACGGCGGCCCTGAGGCGTGGTGATGTAAGATGGTTGCACGAGAGGTCCTCTTTTTTCGTCGACGCCTTAGCGAAGCGATTATGCCACGCTTTTTCAATTCGATTATGCGTCCCTATGGCCCTGTACTGCAATGCTTGACATCCTGCCCAGCAGATCGCATTTACCCGGAATACCGCAACCGGGCGTTTCGTAGGCGCCAAACTGACGAGGAGGCCAAAGATGGCTCAGATCTCTCTGACTTTTCCCGATGGCAATGCACGTGACTTTCCCGCAGGCGTAACGCCTGCCGAAGTTGCTGCGGGCATTTCGAATTCGCTGGCTAAAAAAGCAATCTCTGCAACCGTAGACGGCAAGCACTGGGATATGCAGTGGCCAATTGAAAACAATGCCTCAATCGCCATTCACACGATGAGGGATGATGTGCAGGCTCTTGAGTTGATCCGGCACGATTTTGCGCACGTTATGGCGCGCGCTGTTCAATCGCTTTGGCCGGATGTCAAAGTTACGATCGGCCCCGTTATCGAAAACGGCTGGTACTACGACTTTGATCGCAAAGAGCCCTTCAGCACCGAAGATCTCGCCACCATCGAAAAGAAGATGAAGGAAATCATCAATCTGCGTGACATTGTTCGCACGGAAGTTTGGGATCGTGCGCGTGCGGTCGCGTTCTACGAAGCAAATAACGAGCCATATAAGGTCGAACTGATCGAGGCAATCCCGGGTGATGAGCCGCTTCGCATGTACTGGCACGGCGATTGGCAGGATCTTTGCCGTGGTCCACACCTGCAACATACGGGACAGTTGCCAGCAGACGCTTTCAAACTGATGTCAGTCGCCGGCGCCTATTGGCGGGGCGACAGTGACCGCGCAATGTTGCAGCGGATTTATGGCGTGGGCTTTCAAAACAAAGAGGGCCTGAAAGCGCATCTTCATATGCTCGAAGAGGCCGCAAAACGCGACCACCGCAAACTTGGACGTGAAATGGATTTGTTTCACATGCAGGAAGAGGCACCCGGCCAGATTTTCTGGCACCCAAACGGCTGGACGATCTATACAGAACTGCAAGACTACATGCGCCGCAAACAGCGTGCAGGTGGTTATGTCGAGGTGAATACGCCGCAAGTTGTTGATCGGAAGCTTTGGGAAGCCTCAGGCCACTGGGAAAAATATCAGGAGCATATGTTTATCGTCGAGGTGGACGAGGAACACGCACGCGAAAAATCTATTAATGCGCTGAAGCCGATGAACTGCCCCTGCCACGTACAGATATTTAACCAGGGTCTGAAAAGTTATCGCGATCTGCCGCTCCGGATGGCGGAATTTGGAAGTTGTAATCGGTACGAACCCTCAGGCGCGCTGCATGGGATCATGCGTGTGCGCGGTTTTACGCAGGATGACGGACATATTTTCTGCCGCGAAGATCAGATTGAAAGCGAAACGCGCATCTATATCGATTTCCTGTCGGAAGTTTACCGCGATCTTGGCTTTGAAAGCTTCCGGGTAAAATTTGCGGACCGACCGGAAAAACGCACGGGTTCAGACGAAATTTGGGACAAGGCTGAAGAGGCGCTGCTAAATGCAACACGTGCCGCCGGAATCGAGCCTGAAATGAACCCCGGGGAAGGTGCGTTTTACGGGCCGAAGCTAGAGTTTGTTTTGACGGACGCAATCGGCCGAGACTGGCAATGCGGCACCCATCAGGTGGATTTTGTTCTGCCAGAGCGTTTGGACGCGAATTATATTGCTGAAGATGGCGCAAAGCATCGTCCGGTCATGCTACACCGTGCGACGCTTGGATCGTTCGAACGCTTCATCGGCATTCTGATCGAAAGCCACGCTGGAAAACTTCCGTTCTGGATTGCACCGCGTCAGGTTGTCGTGGCGGCCATTGTGTCTGACGCAGATGACTATGTTCAAGACGTCACCGCCGCCCTGACAGCAGCAGGCGTTCGGGCAGAAGCGGATGTGCGCAATGAAAAGATCAACTACAAGGTTCGCGAACATTCGCTTGGAAAAGTACCCGTTATTTTGGCGGTCGGTAAAAAAGAAGTAGAAGATCGCAGCGTGTCGATGAGACGGCTTGGCGAAAAACATTCAACTGTAATACTGCTTGATGAGATCGTGAACAGCCTGTCAGTCGAGGCCAAGGCCCCCGACTTGTTGTAAGAAACTGAAAAATTTGGGGCACGCGCGTTGAAACAATTCCACGTGCGTGCCCATATTTTTCAGATACTTAACAAAGAAAAATCTCACAGAAACTGAACTCAGGTAACGCAACCGTGAATGACATCGTTGTGTATAGAAAAAGAGATAAACCTTTTGTTAACCTTTTCGTGTCGCAAGGACGCGATCTGTAAAACCGTTACAAAGGAATCTTTTATGTCTAACCCTGTAAAATCTCTTGTTGTTGCTGGCGCTGTTGCCGCTGCTTTGACTGCCCACACAACAACTCCTGCTGCTGCAGCTGACAACGAAAAATGCTACGGTGTTTCGCTTGCTGGCGAAAATGACTGCGCCGCTGGCGTTGGAACAAGCTGCGCCGGTACGTCAACCGTAGATTACCAAGGTAACGCATGGAAAGCGGTTGCTGCTGGTACATGTGAAACGATGGAATTGCCCGACGGCCGGATGGGCTCTTTGACTGCGCTTGAGCGTGATCTCCCAGCATAAAATTTTTATGCGCCCTCGCTGTTTGGCGGGGGCGCTTTTTTACGTGTACTTTGTTAGGATGTCTGATGCTTGACGCTGCCCGCCATATGTTTGACTCCCTACCGAACCGCCCTGGCGTAGGGTACAAACCTCAGCATTTTTCAGACATACTCGCTGACCCAACACCTGTTGAGTGGCTTGAAATTCATGCCGAAAACTACATGGGCGATGGTGGTCGCCCTCTGGCACAGTTGCGCGCACTTGCCGAACGTTTCGCATTTTCAGTGCATGGTGTCGGGCTTTCTATTGGTGGTGAATCACCACTAAATCCCGAGCATCTTGCGCGCCTCAAACACCTTGTGAACTGGCTGAACCCGGCAAGGTTTTCCGAGCATCTGGCATGGTCCACGCATGAAACGCATTTCCTGAATGACCTGCTTCCAATGCCGTACACCCAGGCAACGCTTGACCGAGTTGTAGAACATATCGACCAAGTTCAAGAAATCGTTGGGCGGCGAATGCTGCTAGAGAACCCGTCTTCTTATCTGGCCTTTGCAGAGAGCACCTTTGAAGAAGTGGATTTTCTTGCTGAGATCGCCAAAAGAACAGGCTGCGGTTTACTGCTGGATGTGAACAATGTTTTTGTTTCAGCAACGAACCAGAAAACCGATCCGCGTGCTTATATTGACGCTTTCGCGCTCAAACATGTTGGCGAAATCCATCTTGGTGGCCACGACGAGGATGAAGACGATACCGGCGCACCGCTTCTGATCGACAGCCATGGAAAAGAGGTTATTGATCCGGTTTGGGCGCTTTATGAATACACGATTGAAAAAACCGGTCCGCTACCGACCCTGATAGAATGGGACAATGATGTTCCTGATTGGCCCGAACTTGCCGCTGAAGCCGCGCGTGCGGCAAAAATACTGGACAAGGTGACGGTATGAGCGTCGACCAGACACAATTCACAGACGCACTGCTGAACCCGAAGCTAAGCGTTCCAAAAGGCCTGGTTGATCCCGAGGGCCGCCCGGCGGGCAAACGATTCTCCGTTTATCGCAACAACGTGGCGGTCAGCTTGACCGAAGTCCTGATTGGCGCCTTTCCCGTAATTTACAGACTGGTCGGCGATGATTTCTTTCGCGCGATGGCTGGTGTTTATCTTCGCAAGCATCCCCCGACATCTGCCTTGATGATGTTCTATGGCGACGAGATGCCAGGCTTCCTGGAAGAATTCGAACCGGCTGAAAACCTTGGCTACTTACCTGATGTTGCGCGGCTCGAAATAGCATTGCGTCAGTCTTACCATGGTGAAGACGTGCCGCCCATTCAGCCCGACATCTTACAAACCTTACCAGTAGACCGGTTAATGAGGGCAAAACTACTGTTTGCCCCGACAGTGCGTCTGGTCCGGTCAAGGTGGCCGATCCACGGAATATGGCTTGCAAACACACAACCAGATGCCCCAAAACCGGAAATGAAAGCTGAAAATGTGTTGGTAACACGGCCTGAATTCGACCCGCTCGTTACTTTGCTTGTACCGGGAGCCGGGCTTTTCATCGACAGCCTGACAAAGGGTAAAACCTTTGGTGAAGCCTATGATCTGGCGGCAGAAAAAGTAGAGAGCTTTGATTTGTCTGCCTTGCTGGGTGTGCTTCTTTCTAGCGCTGCTATTACAAAAATTACTGAAGGAGACAGCCAGTGAACACGCTGATTTCGCTACACAATTCTATCTTTGAAAAGCTTGAAGGTTTACTGGAGGGCTGGTTTATTCCAACACTCGCCCGCTTTACCTTTGCTGCCACATTGCTTGTCTATTTCTGGAATTCGGCAAGCACGAAAGTCGGAGAGGGGATTTTCGGTCTGTTTTCTCCGGCGTCCGGAGCTTACTTCCA
The DNA here is from genome assembly GCF_023015645.1 of Pseudohalocynthiibacter sp. F2068. Lineage (NCBI taxonomy): Bacteria > Pseudomonadati > Pseudomonadota > Alphaproteobacteria > Rhodobacterales > Paracoccaceae > Pseudohalocynthiibacter > Pseudohalocynthiibacter sp. F2068. The sequence goes on along the minus strand of NZ_JALKAK010000011.1, from coordinate 81,286 downwards.
GATTTTCCCAAAGGCGATCGAGGCAGCTGGCTATAACCCGGAAAACCTGACCCTTTTCCACACACTCGCCATCATCGCTGGAACAACTGCCGAGTTTTTGTTGCCCTTGCTTATCGTCATCGGGTTGTTCACCCGGCTTGCTGCACTTGGCATGATTGGATTTGTCACCGTACAAAGCCTGACAGACCTTTTCGGGCACGGCGGAATTGAGCATGAAGGCACATTAGGCGCCTGGTTTGACAACCTTTCGGACGGGCTAATTCTTGACCAGAGACTTTTTTGGGTTGCTATCTTGCTGACGCTCGTCGTGAAGGGTGCCGGGCCGCTTTCTGTTGACAAGATCTTGAGCCGTCAGTGACTGTCAGGCTGAAGAGCCGCCAGCGCGAGCACCCCACCCAAGCCACACATTGCAATTGGGAACATGGTGAACACACCGAATCCGAATGCATAGAGCATACCGGCAGCCGACAACAACATAAGGGCTCCACCAATTTGGGCACGGGCGCGTGACATCGCCCCACCCGCAATCGCCAACAGTGGGGAAAACAGACTCACAAAACGGACCAGACCAACGTTTTCAACCTGTTCAAGCACATCAGGCGCTTCGTTTCCCATCCAATCCACGAACTCGGTGTAACCGTAGCTGAAAAAACCGACGATCATTCCAATGATGCCGCCAACAATACCCAAAACCAATGCCGCATTACGCATGTTACGCCTTCCCTTTGCCCAGATCACATAAGAACGCGGGCCTACCTATCCAAGCCAACTTTCCGCAACGTCGCGTGACCAGCCTAACGTTAGCCTGTCCCCGTCTTCTATTACCGGGCGTTTCATAAGTGTTGGATGAGATGCCAGCAAGTCCAATGGCGCAGCATTCTTTTGATTTTCACTAAGCTCGCGCCAGGTTTTGGAATTTTTGTTAAGAAGCGAAGAACCGAAGGTTTTAAAAAAGCGGTCCATATCGGGTTTTTCAACACCATCCGCGCGCACATCTATTACAACCGGCGCGTATTCGGCCGCTTTCAACGCTTTGAGCGCCTTTTTGCAGCTATCGCATGTTTTCAAACCAAAAAAACGCATTGTCCCTCCTGTTTTTCGGCTGTACTATAAGCAAGTCTTTGCGCGGTTCGAGTGGTTTTTCTTGCAATTTCCCTGATTCTTGCGCATATGACTAACGTGACAACAGTTTTCTTTGACGATCGCCTTCTTCAAAAAGGGCAGCTGAAGTGAATGAAGACCTGGCTGCACCACCCCGTCACAATACCGTGGGCGGGTTCTATGAAGGAGATTACGGAATGGCTACTGGCACCGTAAAATGGTTTAATACTACTAAAGGCTTCGGCTTTATCGCACCAGATGGCGGCGGAAACGATGTTTTCGTTCACATTTCTGCGGTTGAGCGTTCCGGTCTGACCGGCTTGGCTGATAACCAGAAAATTGAATACGAACTGCAAGAAGGCCGTGATGGTCGTCAATCCGCAGTCGATTTGAAAGCGTTGTAAGCTTTTATATTTTGAACGAATCGTTAGCTTTATACTTTTTGTTCAAGACCTTTTCTGAATACCAAACGCCCTATTCCAAACGGAATGGGGTGTCTTTATTTAGAAATAACTAGGCGTATTGATCCAGTCTGGACATTACCCAACACCCCTAAGTCGTAATCTGCAAGTAGATGCGACGTTTTTTGAAAGATACTAAAATGGCTACTGGCACTGTAAAATGGTTCAACTCAACCAAAGGTTTTGGCTTTATCGCACCTGATGGCGGAGCAAATGACATCTTTGTTCACATTTCCGCTGTTGAGCGTGCAGGCATGACCGGCCTTGCAGACAACCAAAAAGTAGAATTTGACGTTGAAGAAGGCCGTGATGGCCGTCAGTCCGCGACAAACCTTGTTGCCGTCTAAAACTACCATATGGGAGATCGGAACTAAGCTTGCTCTTTCGGATCGTCTGAGCATCTAAAGCTAAGATTTCCCGCAAAACAAAATGAGACACCCCTTCCGAAAGGAATGGGGTGTTTTTTTATGCGCAATCTCATGGTTTCAGTTACTTTTCTTTGATCTGACATGCAATGCAAAGCCCCTGTAGTGTGCTTATTGCAAATATCCGCCAGAAGAGTGCATGCTCTTTAAGATTAATAAAGGCCTTACTCATGCTTAAATTCACTGTTGCTCTAACCACAAGTTTTTTGCTGTCCTCTGTCCTTTATGCTCAGGAAACAGCGGACGCAGTAGCACCGGAAGCAGCTACTGAAACCGCTGTCGTGGCGTTGTCACAAGCGGCACAAGCGGCACTTGAGGCAAAAGCGGCAGAGCGCCCTGTTCGAGCAAAGAACTGGATGGTTGCCGCTGCAAACCCCTACGCGGTTGAGGCAGGGGCCGAAGTTCTGAAAAACGGTGGGAGTGCGGCCGACGCAATGGTGGCTGTTCAAGCTGTTCTGGGTTTGGTTGAACCGCAATCCTCAGGCCTTGGTGGCGGTGCATTTCTCGTCTGGTATGACGCAGAAAGCGGCGGGATCACCACCTTGGATGGGCGTGAAACGGCACCTTTGGCTGCGACCCCACAGTTGTTTCAGGACGAAAACGGAGAGCCGCTGAAGTTCTTTGATGCTGTTGTCGGCGGCCTTTCCGTCGGCACACCAGGTACGCCCGCACTGATGGAAGAAGCGCACCGTCGCTGGGGAAAGGCGAATTGGGGAAGCCTGTTTCAAAACGCGATCAAGTTGGCTGATGCGGGTTTCTTAGTGTCGCCTCGGCTTGCCCAGCTTGTTCAAAATGATGCAGAGCGGCTTTCGCGATTTCCCGCAACTGCGGCATATTTCTTGCCTGACAGCGTGCCAATCAAGGATGGCGACACACGTCGAAACCGTCCCTATGCCGAAACGTTAAGGGCCTTGGCGGAAAATGGGTCCGAAGCCTTTTACAAAGGCGTCATTGCCGAAGATATTGTCGCCACCGTGCGCAATGCCTCTGGCCGCACAGGGGCGCTTTCAACCGTCGACCTTGCGCTATACAAAGTTATTGAGCGCCCTGCCGTCTGCGCCGACTACCGCGAGTACGATATCTGTGGGATGGGTCCACCATCGTCTGGCGCGCTGACGGTTGGTCAAATCCTTGGTATACTTCAGTCGCATGACCTTGGCGCACTCGGCCCGGAAAGCACCGAGAGTTGGCGTTTGATTGGCGATGCGTCACGTCTCGCATTCGCTGACCGGGGCAGATACATGGCCGATAGTGACTTTGTACCGGTGCCGGCCAAAGGACTGATAGATAATGCTTATCTTGCGGAGCGAGCTCGACTGCTGGATCGTGAACGTGCATTGGAAAACGTTTCCCCCGGAACACCAAGCTGGGATCACGCGCAGCTTTGGGGTGACGATGTGTCAATCGAACTTCCCTCGACCAGCCACATTTCGATTGTCGACGGCGATGGCAACGCTCTTTCGATGACGACAACAATTGAAAATGGTTTTGGCAGCCGTTTAATGACCCGAGGTGGCTTTCTTTTAAACAACGAACTGACAGATTTTTCGTTCCGCACGCATTCAAACGGATACCCGATTGCCAACCGGCTTGAGCCCGGCAAACGCCCGCGTTCGTCCATGGCACCTACAATTGTGTTGTCTGAGGGCACACCGGTTTTGGTGATTGGATCCCCAGGCGGAAGCCGGATCATCGGATATGTCGCGCAAGCCATTATCGCGCATCTTGATTGGGGAATGGATGTACAGCAGGCCGTCGCAATGCCGCATCTGGTGAACCGGTTTGGCACTTACGATCTGGAGGCAGGTACATCTGCGGCCGCGCTGGAAACGCCATTAGGGGCACTGGGCTTTGAGATCAAAACCCGCGACCTGAATTCAGGGCTTCATGCAATTTCGATTAATCAATTTCTCGAAGGCGGGGCAGATCCGCGTCGCGAAGGTATCGCTCTTGGAGAGTAGACATAAAACAAAGCGTCAAATGCTTTCAGATGGACAGCCGCGTTAGCTCTGCTTGCAATCGTGGTGCGGCAAAATCCAGAAACGCCCGAAGCTTAGGGGCAATCAAACGGTTTCGCGGGTAAACAAGATGGACCGGAACAGGGTCTGGAAGAAAATCCTCCAAAACTGTTACTAGTTTCTTCTGACGAACATGATCCGCAACCATGTAGGAGAGCGCCATGGTTATCCCATCGCCTGCAAGCGCAGCGTCTAGTGCTGAAACAGCGTCGTTCACCTCTAGCCTCGGATTGATCGCCACATGCCCTTTTGCATCTTTCGTTTTATAGTGCCACTCGCGATTTGGCATCACGCCCGTAAACCCGATCATCGCGTGTGATTTAAGATCAACTGGGTGAGATGGATGACCACGCCATGCAAGATACCCAGGGCTCGCAAAAAAAATCCTCCGCACTTCCCCAACACGACGCGTAACAAGGCTCGAATCTGGCAGCTCACCGATACGGACGGCGACATCAACCGCCTCGTCCACGAGGTTAACCACACGATCAAGGCTGATCACAGAAGCGGTAATGCGTGGATGTGCGTTTTGGAACGCGCGCACGAGCGGGGTCAAAACAAGCCGCCCAAACATCTCAGACGCCGTAATGGTCAAATGGCCCTGCGGTACACCCGTTTCACCGATCGCTTCCCGTTCTGCGAATTCGATTTCGCTTAACAATCGACGTGTGCTTTCAAGAAACCGACTTCCTGCGTCCGTGAGGCTTAAACGTCGGGTTGTGCGTGTCAGCAAGACAACACCAAGCCGCTGCTCAAGCGAGGCGATAGCACGCGTCACTGCGGGCGGAGACATACGCAAACGTTCGGCGGCTCTTGCAAAACTACCTGTATTGTTGACCGCGTCAAAAACCTCCATCTCAAGCAATCGGTCCATGATTATTCCTATTTTCGTAATAGTATAGTCAACAATAAGCTCATTATTATCTTTTTTAAAGCACCTAAATCTAAACCACGCCGACGATCAGAGCATCAGGGGCGAAACCAAGACGAAAGACCGAACGAACACACTTTCGATGAAACGCCCAAATTTGGCCGCTCAGCGCGACCACATAACCAAGAGGATCAACCTTTGACTTTTTTCAAAACGAATGGCGCTATTGGTGCTGCCTTGTTAACCCTGAACATGATGGCGGGCTTGACGCTTTCACCAAATCAAGCGCTGGCTAATTCAGAAGCCATTGACGCCTCCGCACAGTCGGAAGCAGCGGTCCACTACAAGAACGTTGAAATTGACGGGCTTGATATTTTCTACCGCGAAGCCGGCCCAAAAGACGCCCCTACCCTTTTGCTGCTGCATGGCTTTCCAACTTCATCGCAACAATATCGCAATCTGATCCCTGAGCTTTCAGATGAGTTCCATGTCATTGCTCCCGATTATCCTGGGTTTGGTCGTAGTTCGATGCCGCCTCGCGATGAATTTGACTACTCCTTCGCGTCTTATGCCAGCCTGATGGAAAGCTTCACTAAAGAACTCGGATTAGAAGATTATGCAATGTACGTCATGGATTACGGCGCTCCTGTTGGGTACCGCCTGGCGCTTTCTGAGCCTGAGAAAGTGACTGCATTGATCATTCAAAACGGTAATGCTTACGAAGAAGGGCTATTGGAGTTCTGGGATGTGTTCAAAACCTATTGGGCTGACAACACGCAGGAAAATCGCGAACCGCTGCGTGGTTTCCTGGAAATTGGCGCGACAGAGTGGCAGTACACTCACGGAATTCCAGAGGCGAACATCAGCCTTGTAAGCCCTGACGCCTGGACGCTGGACCAAGCCTACCTGGATCGTCCCGGCAATCAGGAAATCCAGCTTGATCTGTTCTATGACTACCGCACCAACGTTGACCTGTACCCGGATTTTCAAGAGTTCTTCCGCACCTTCCAACCACCAACACTGATTGTCTGGGGCAAGAACGACGTGATTTTCCCGGCTGAAGGTGCGACACCCTATTTGCGCGATCTGCCAAATGCAGAGCTCCACCTGCTGAATGCCGGACATTTCGCTCTTGAAACAAACGGCCCTGAAATCGCTGAGAAGATTCGCGAATTTCTGGAGCGCTCGCTCATCAACTAAAATTGAGCAGGGTGCGGTGGTTTTGCTACACCCTGCTTATACCTTCTAACAACGCGTATTTCATACGCCGCTAAAACGAAACGCACGTAAAACACCTGAGGACATCTTATGGGACATAAATTTGCAGAACTTGCTTTCACCGAAACAGTCAAATCGGTTCAAGCCGCACAGGGAAGCCGTGGCAGCTATAGCCGCATGGAAGAGCGTCCTGAAGATTACAACAATGTTCTTGGTCCAAACGAAACGAACTTCATCTCAGCGCGCGACAGTTTTTACATGGCAACTGTCAGTGAAACAGGATGGCCCTATGTTCAGCACCGCGGTGGCCCAACTGGATTTGTAAAAGTTCTGGACGAGAAAACCATCACCCTGCCCGATTTTCGTGGCAACCGCCAATATGTTAGTGTTGGCAATCTTATGAAAGACGACCGTGTTTCGTTGTTCTTCATGGACTACGCGAACAAAACGCGACTGAAACTACTGGGCCGCGTCCGCATCGCCGATCTTGACGAGGTTGACCTTATCGCGCGGATCGATGTGCAAAACTACCGCGCCCGTATTGAACGGGCCTTTGTGATCACCGTTGAAGCGTTCGACTGGAACTGCCCGCAACATATTACCGAGCGTTACACATTGCCCGACATCGAAAAAAGCGTTTCAACACTCCAAAACAGAATCCAGGAACTGGAAGCGCAGGTTTCATCACTTCAAAACCCGCAAAACTAAAAGATGCCGCGGTTTCGTAATTTCGGCGTTTCATGATCACGAATCGGATTTGCAAACTTCGGTAAAAACCACTCGCCACCTAAGGAACAAACCGCTGTCGTGCCTGCAAAGCTCCTATCCTAACGCTTACTTGTCAGGGGTGCTAAGCTGATACAAGCCACGACTCGGTATGTTCTTCAGTTTTATTATGTCGTGTTTCGAGCCATCTGATTCCCCTTTCGGGCTTGCCTCAATCGAAGAATTCTTCGTGGGAAAAGATCGCATTTTGGCCTTACGTTCCGACACCCGGAGATATAGAAAAGGCTCAACGGTACACGTTGCGGCAAAGCCAAAAAATAAATTCATTAACTACAAGCATTTAATAAAGGCAAAGACACATAGGCAGGTTTGCATTTAAATGGAGCTGTCTGAGCCGAAATCGCGCCTGTGATTAATTTGCATCACGCTCAGAGCCTACGAGATAAAGAGTCTGTTTCCCCGGAACCAAAAACCTTAAGTTGCGCTGCATGTGGCACTTGAGGGCACACGAATCTCTAGAGGGATAGACACCATGAGAAACACTTTTTTATGTACAACAGCCTTAGTACTCGCGAGCGGCGTTTCTGCCTCTGCGATGGACATGGGTGGAAAAGACGTTGAAGCAGGCTCGCTGAGCCTTGGCATTGGCGGTTACTTCGAAGTACTTGCTGGTTTTGCGAACGTTGGCGGTCCAACTGTAGTAGGTCAAGACCTTGACGGTCTGGATTTCAAACAAGATGTTGAAATTCACTTCTCACCATCCATGACACTGGACAATGGTCTGACCATCGGTGCCCATGTTGAGCTTGAAGGTTCTTCCGGTACAGCTGACACCATCGACGAAGCCTACATGACCATTTCTGGTAACTTCGGTAAATTCATCTTGGGTTCAGAAAACTCCGTTGGTTACAAAATGACCGTTGCGGCACCTGATGTAACCCATATCAACGTCAACTCCGGTTCGACAACTGCGTTCGTTCCATACTCAGGAACTGCAGGTACAGCTGGCGTTTCTGTGGGTAGCGACATTTTCCGCGGCACTCTAGGTACAACATACCTTGAAAACCGTCGTAACAACGACGCTCAGCGTATTTCTTACTTCTCACCAGACTTCTCTGGCTTCAGCTTCGGTGTTTCTTACGCACGTGACGGAAATCAGGACTCAAACGGACAGTTGGATTGTAACGCAATCACTTGTGATTACATCGATCTAGCCGTTGCATACAGCGGTTCGCTCGGTGGTGGTGCAGACGTCGCTCTGTCCGCTCGTTGGGGTACTGCAAGCGCACCAGTTGGCGCCACGGACCCAGAAGTTTGGGGTGTAGGCGCTAACGTCAGCTTTAACGGCATCACCATTGGTGGTTCTTATGCAGAGCAAAAAGACACTGGTCTTAACGCACAGGACGGTGAATCTTGGGACTTCGGTGTCGCTTATGCGAACGGCCCGTGGAGCTACTCGCTGACCTACTTCCACGGTGAAAACGACGACAACGAAAACTATATCGCTGTTGGCGCCGCAAACCCAATCGAAGAGCTGGACCAAGTCCTTCTTGGTGCAACCTACCGGTTTAACAGCAACTTCGCTATGGGTGGTTATATCGCTGACGTCGATTTCGACGAGCAAGTGTCTGACGGTGGTGCCGGTACTGGTGACGACGTAGACGGTACAATCGTTGGTATCAGCATGCGTCTTGATTTCTAATCAGACCCACGCAATCGTTATAAGAAAGGGGGGCTTTCGCCCCCCTTTTTTTTGTATATATAGACTGTCACAGTAACAAAACTTTCGAGCATCATGAAATCTATTGTCTGGCTTGCCTCTTACCCAAAATCAGGAAATACGTGGCTACGTGCCTTTCTGGGTAATTATATTTTTGATCGCGACGAACCGATCCCGATCAACAAGCTGCACCGAATTGGTATGGGGGACGCGAGCGCGAATGCCTATCAAATGGTCTCAAAAACACCGTTTGATGGCGACGACCCACAGCAATCAGCACATCTGCGCCACGCTGTTTTGCAAGGTATCGTAAACAACAAAGCTGATGTAAATCTGGTTAAGACACACAATGAAAACGGCATGGCGTTTGGCGTTCAGTTAATGCCACCGAAATTCACCCGCGCTGCTGTCTACATCATGCGCAATCCGCTGGATATGATCGTGTCCTATGCCAGCCACTATGGTTTGCCGATGGATAAAGCAATTTTTACGACTTCAAGCAACCAGAATGCACTTAAAGGCGGAAAAGAGAACGCCTATCAGTTTCTGGGAAGCTGGTCGAACCATGTTGTGGGCTGGACGAGGGAGAAAAAATTTCCCGTTCTTACAATCCGTTACGAGGACATGAAAAAGGACCCGCACGGGACATTTGACCGCGTGATCAAACACGTTGGCTTACCAGACGGCAAAGAACGTTTGGAAAAAGCGATCAGGTTCTCGGACTTTAAAACCCTGAGCAAGCAAGAAACTGAATCCGGATTCATCGAAAACTCGCGAAATCAAGAACGCTTTTTTCGAAAAGGTAAAACCGACCAATGGAAAACTGAACTTACCCAAGAGCAGGTTGACCAGATGATACGGTATCATGGCAGAGTCATGAAAAAATTTGGGTATCTGGAATGAATTCAATGAGAAGAATTGTCTGGCTCGCGTCTTTTCCTAAATCCGGAAATACGTGGACTCGTGCCTTTTTAGGTAGTTATCTTTCTCCTCCCGGGCAGGCAGTTTCAATAAACGAATTATCATCAATAACAACATTTGATGCGCGCCAGGATTGGCATGACCTCGCGATTGGGAAGCCTTTTGTCGGTAAGACGCTTGATGACTCTCTGGTTTTGCGGCCTAAGATTCAAAGAATGATTGCTGCATCCAGACCCGGAAGCCGTTTTGTTAAAACCCATTCTAAAATGGGGCGCGTCGGGGAAGTTGATCTGATCTTGCCTGAAGTAACGGCTGCTGCGATTTACATTATGCGGAATCCATTCGATGTCTCTGTCTCTTACGCAAGGCACAACAATCTTTCAGTCGATGACGCAATCCAACGCATGTGTGATCCGATGAACCTTAACTCAACAGAAACGCTAATCTTTGACTGCCTTGGCCGATGGGATGAGCATATACAGGGCTGGACAACAGCTCCCGGTCTAGCGCGGCACGTCATGCGTTATGAAGATATGGTGGAGAACCCCAAAAAAGCGTTTCAGGGACTTCTTGCTTTCCTAAAAGTGCCTATCGACCCAAAAAAACTTCGCCATTCTCTAAAAGCAACTTCGTTCAAAGAACTGCAAAGACAAGAACGCCAAAAAGGTTTCAAAGAAAAACCAAAGCACGCAAAGTCTTTTTTTGTCTCTGGAAAAGCCGGTGGCTGGAAAGACGAACTGACTGTCGAGCAAGTTGAAACCTTACGCACTGAATTCGCAGATACTTTGGAAAAATACTTTCCTGAGGTCGTTAAAGAGGCGGACGCGTTTATCGCGCAGGAAAATCCTGTCCAGTAGGGATTTTTCCTGAACGCTTTCGCAGTTTTCAGAAGGTTCCACAGAGTGCGGCGCGGGCTTTGGAACTTTCTCATCGCGACACCTCCCCTGTTTTTACTTATACCATGTCTTAGAGAGGTGCCTGAATGGATGAGCTTGATCTCAAAATACTTGCGCTTGTGCAGGACGACGCAAGACAGACCGCTGAGAGGATAAGCGATCTTATTGGGTTGTCTCCGACAGCTATCCAAAAACGACTAAAGAAGCTACGCGACTCCAAAATCATTCAGAAAGAAATTGCTGTTCTGGATCCTGGCAAGCTTGGCCAGACAATGACAGCTGTCGTCGAAGTCTCGCTCGAACGGGAGAACCTAAGCGTTCTGGACGCTTTTAAAAAACGAATGCGCAACGCCCCGCAAGTCCAGCAATGCTATTACACCACGGGCGAAGCCGATTTCATTCTTGTTGTGGTCGTAAAAGATATCAAAGCATATGAAACTTTTACGCATGAATATTTCTTCGGAACCCCAGAGATCAGCAAATTCAAAACCTCAATCGTGATGGACCGGGTTAAAGTCTCACTCAACGTCGACATACAGAAATAAAAAATCTGACAAGCTGAGTGTTAGCCCTTGACCTTCCAGTTGCTGGAATGCCTATCTCTAGGCTACCAATCAATGTTCTGGAGAGCATCGTGTCCGGCATCAAGAAAACAGATTTTCAACTAGAAGGCATGTCCTGCGCATCCTGTGTCGGGCGTGTTGAAAAGGCGTTACGCTCGATCCCCGGCGTGTCAGAAGCGAACGTTAACCTTGCACGCGAAAGCGCCAGCGTAAGCTACAGCGCACCGGCCTCGCTTTCACAAGTCAGCCAAGCGCTGTCAGCCGCAGGTTATCCACTTGTCGCGGATTCAATAACATTTGAAATCAATGGGATGACGTGCTTCTCTTGTGTTGGGCGCGTCGAAAAGGCGCTTCTCGCAAAAACTGGGGTTGTTGACGCAAGCGTAAATCTGGCCAGCGAAACGGCTTTGATCCGTTACATTCCCGGCGAAATCACAATCAGTGAGCTTTCAGAACTGTTGGTAGAAACGGGATACCCCGGAACACCTGCAGAAGAGAATCTTCAGCCTACAGTTGATCGAAAATTGGCTGAAATTGAGCAGTTGCAACGCGTCACGCTAATTGCAGCAGCGCTTGCCCTGCCTGTGTTTGTTATCGAAATGGGGGGTCATCTGATCCCGCAGATCCACGCTTGGATCAGCCAGACGCTTGGCCATCAAACCAGTTGGATCATTCAGTTTCTGCTAACCAGCGCCGTTTTACTTGGCCCTGGACGCAGTTTTTATACCAAAGGGTTTCCCGCCATTTTCAAGGGGACGCCTGACATGAATTCGCTCGTCGCTCTGGGAACCAGTGCGGCTTATGGGTTTTCCATCGTCTCAACCTTTTTCCCAAGCCTGCTGCCCAGTGGTTCGCAAAATGTTTACTACGAGGCAGCAGCCGTCATCGTCGTGCTAATTTTGCTTGGCCGCCTGCTTGAAGCGCGCGCAAAGGGCCGCACTGGTGCCGCTATTCGGCGCCTCCTGCAGCTTCAACCGAAAACCGCCCGGGTTATGGTAGATGGCAAACTGGAAGAGCGGTCTGTCGACGCATTGGTTGTGGGTGATATTGTTGAAACGCGCCCTGGGGAACGCATCGCAATTGACGGGGAAATCACCGAAGGCAGCTCTTTTGTCGATGAAAGCATGATTTCGGGGGAGCCGGTTCCTGTCCAAAAACAAACTGGCGACGCTGTTATTGGCGGCACAGTCAACACTACGGGCGCTTTTCTTTTCAAGGCAACGAAAATCGGCAAAGACACGATGCTTGCGCAGATCGTGCAGATGGTTTCCGATGCGCAGGGTGCTAAACTACCAATTCAAAGCCTGGTAGACCGCATCACCGCTTGGTTTGTACCAGCTGTGTTGGCTGCTGCGGCTGTAACAATACTGGTCTGGCTTCTGATAGGGCCATCACCGGCACTGCAATTTGCGTTGGTTACTGGGGTGGCGGTGCTGATCATCGCCTGTCCTTGCGCCATGGGCCTTGCAACACCCACTTCAATTATGGTGGGCACGGGGCGTGCTGCTGAACTGGGCGTCCTTTTTAAGAAGGGTGACGCCCTGCAAATTCTGCAAGACGTTGATGTTGTCGCCTTTGATAAAACCGGCACGTTGACTGAAGGGCAACCCAGGCTGACAAATATCATGGTCGCCGAGGGCTTTGAGGAAAGCGATTTCCTGAGACTTGTCGGAGCCGCCGAAACAAAGTCAGAGCATCCCATAGCCACAGCCATAGTTAATGCAGCCCGTAGAGAAAACGATGAACTGCCAAAACCCGAAAACTTTCTGTCTGTAACCGGTTATGGGGTTGGGGCCCGTGTCGAAGGAAAAGAGCTTCTGGTTGGTGCCGATCGTCTGCTCCGCCAACAGGGTATTGATCTTGCAGGGTTTGAGGACATCGCAAAGGCGTGGGCAGAACGGGGAAAAACACCCCTCTTCGCAGCAATAGATGGCCAGATCGCCGGTGCCCTTGCTATTGCAGACCCTATCAAGCCATCAACTCCCAGCGTGATCGGGGCGCTTCACAAGCTCGGATTGAAAGTTGCTATGATTACGGGCGACAACCAGGCAACCGCGAATGCAATCGCAGATGAGCTTGGCATTGATTACTTCTCAGCGGAGATTCTGCCAGATGGGAAGGTCGCAGCGCTGAAATCCTTTGCCGAACAGGGCCTAAAAGTTGCCTTCGTCGGTGACGGAATTAACGATGCGCCTGCGTTGGCTGCGGCGGATGTAGGTATCGCGGTTGGGACCGGAACAGATATTGCGATTGAAGCGGCGCATGTGGTGCTTATGTCGGGTGACTTAGCTGGTGTCGCAAACGCATTCGACGTTAGCCAAAGGACCATGCGTAACATTCGTCAGAACCTGTTCTGGGCATTTGGGTACAATGTTCTTTTAATCCCGGTTGCTGCCGGCGTTCTTTACCCGGTGAACGGAATGTTGTTGTCCCCGGTTCTGGCCGCAGGCGCCATGGCATTTTCAAGCGTTTTTGTACTGAGCAATGCGCTAAGGCTCCGGTGGATGAACCCAATGAGTTTAAAAGTGTCTCCGACACCTTATGGGGGCACGAAAATTCCGTCCCCTGCCGAGTGAACAGGAAAAACAAACAGGAACTGGCTGATGAATATAGGACAAGTCGCTGAACGAACGAACCTGCCCGCTAAAACCATCCGGTACTACGAAGATATCGGGCTTGTGAAACCGATGCGAACAGAAAACGGCTACCGCGCTTTTCGGGACACGGATCTTCACAAGTTGACCTTTCTGGGGCGTGCCCGTGCCCTTGGTTTTTCAATCGAGGATTGCCGCGCCCTACTTGCGCTCTACGAAGATCAAAGCCGCGCGAGCGCGGACGTTAAACGCTTGGCGACAGAGCATCTTGTTGAAATTGAAAGTAAAATTACAACGCTGCAAATTATGCATGACACGCTTTCAACTTTGGTGAAATCCTGCGCCGGGGATGATCGGCCAGATTGCCCAATTCTGAAAGGTCTGTCATCTAAAGAAGAGATTCACCGCAAAAACAATGACTGAATCAATACTTCTGACACCGAACAGCGCATCAAGAGTGAATTTTGAAATTGTTCGGAAGATGTCTATTCAGCATCGCTGAATGTTCAATTTAGTCCGAAATTTTCAGACCACAAATGACACCCGCAGCAACATATCCAATCCAACTATTTAGCGAGGGAGATGAAATTCAAGACTCATGCTCATTGCGCAAAACAGTCAATTCACTTCGACTGCTATTGTCGGCAGTGTCGAGTACGGGCGGCGGGTTCGTTAAGGCTTTACGCTTCAGTCCATAGTGTGAATACTGAGGAGTAAGGACTGCGACTGTAGTATTTCGGCAGGAATAGGTGCCGGTCAATAATATTGATATCGGAAGTCTGACTATAGATCATAGCCAAACTTTGTTATCCATTTTTCGACCTTATCAAAGTATTTCTCCAGATGCTCTTGGTAGTTTTTCCAGCGATAACTTGCTGTTTTGTATAAAGGTTGAACAACCTGTGCGTAGCTCGGGGTGTTAATTTGAGCTCGTTTAAGAGCCGTAGTTTGATAATTCGTTAAGCCCTCTTCCCAATCCAAATCTAAAAAATTCAGAAGGTTCGAGACTTCGAGTTGTAAATCATTCACTAAATCTTCGTATCGAATCCTGTGAACCTTCAAAGAGTAACGTTCTTCGCTTATCTCTAGAACACTCATCGCCAAACAATAAAAATCAACGATTCGACCTAACTCGACCATATTTGCCATTGGCGGATTTAGTCTGAAATTTTGCATCCAACAACTTAAGATACTGTCCAAAGGATGTCGAAGAGCTAGTATGTACTTAGCATTCGGAAAAACCTGATGGATAAGTGGGATTTCTATAATGTTGAGTGGTAATTTATCAATGACACAAGGCCGATTTTTCGAAGACAAGTGTTTCTCGAGTTCCTCAAAATAAACTCGGCTTGCCGTCTCCACATTATCATATTTAATATTTTCACTATCGACGATATTTGATGCAGTATTTAGGTGGTTTTTAACTTTGTTCACCATCGGCTGTTCTTCAACCACATCAATTTTTGAATGAGTTCTCAAAATGGTATCAAGAAGCGTTGTTCCTGATCTTGGAAAGCCTACTAAAAATGTGGGCTGAGGCCACGTTGCTTGAAACGTATTTTTTACGTAAGGTTTCGTCGTAGACTGTTTAAGTTGGCTAACTTTATCGGCAAGCTTATCGAAGTAAACTCCTGGATTTTGACTTTTGCAATCTAAAGACTCGCTGATCAACTTATTCATTTGAGCAAAAGCAGAAAAAGCTGCCTTAAAATCTTGACGTTCATGAAAACACTGAGCCTTTAACTTTAGAAACGCTGGTTTTCTTTTGTCGAAAATTTGATCGATTTCGATTGAGTCAATTATTTGGAAGCATTTCTCGTAATCCTTTGACCTGAACTCAATAAGCGCCTCAAAAAACAATAGATCGCCTGGCATTTGGCTAAATATGCTTTTTGCTTCAGCAATGACTTGGCTAGCTTCGTCCAGCCGATTGCTCTTCTCAAAAAGTTCGCATTGATTATTATAGGCTTCAGTCAGGTCTGGTTTAACCTTTAGAGCCTGCTTGTAGCTGTCTATGGCTGCCTCTGGGTCACCCAAATCCTTAAGGGCGTTCCCCATATTGCTATGGGCCTCCGCGTAGTCAGGTCTAATCTTGAGAGCCTGTTTGTAACTGTCGATGGCCGCCTCTAGATCACCCATTTCCTTTAGGACTTTTCCCATATTGTAATAGGCTTCAGCAAATCTAGGTTTAAGCTTGAGAGCTTGTTTGTAGCTGTCTATTGCCACACCTAGATCACCCTTATCTTGCTGGGCATTCCCCATATTGCTGTAGGCCTCAGCATAGTCAGGATTAAGCTTGAGAGACTGTTTGTAACTTTCTATGGCCGCCTCTAGGTCACCCTTGTTCTTGAGGGCGTTTCCCAAATTGCTATAGGCCTCAGCATAATCCGGCTTAATCTTGAGAGCTTGTTTGTAGCTGTCTATGGCTGAATCGATGTCACCCTTGTTCCTGAGGGCGTTCCCCATATTGCTATAGGCCTCAGCATAATCCGGCTTAATCTTAAGAGCTTGTTTGTAGCTGTCTATGGCTGCGTCGAATTGCCTTAAACCCGCATTTGCCGCCCCCAACACATTGTACAGCGTCGCTGAGTTACGGTATTGTTCCAGCATCTGCATCGCGACCAGCAGTACCTGTTGAAGCTGCCCCTGACTGTAGAGATTAATCAGGAATTGTATCTGATCCTGTGGAGGCTCTTGGTTGTTAAATCCTTTGCGAACAACTCCTCCGGTTAGAGTCTTGATCCCATCTAAAGCTTTCTTATTGTCTGGAAACTTGTCGAGGATATCTTGATATATGCTCTTTGCCTCTGCCGCAGATCCTTCTTTGGCCTTCTGTTTGGCCAGCGAGATGGCTTGATCAAGCTCTATAGTGTCTAAGAAATTGGTTTCTGATTGGCGTGAATTATCAGCGTCTGATGTAGTGCCTGCGTCGTTTTCAATTTTCTGGTTAAGTCTTTGCTCAAGTTTTGCAAACGCCTCACCCTTAGCCCCCCTTTTTTTAGCCTGGTCAAGAACGCCCTTCGCTTCAACTGTTCTACCCAATTTAACGAGAGCAGCAGCATAACTCAGCCAGTACTGGGCTATAGAAGGATTTGCTTCCAAAGCGGTTTTAAGAAACGGCAACGCTTCTTGCAACTTACCAACACCAACCGCCAATATCCCCATGTTGTGATTAGCACCAGGATGTTTTGGCTGTGATTGTAGGACTGCTGTATAAAACTTGTTTGCTTCCTGAACTTGTCCCGACCTGTGGGCCGCGATGCCTTTCTTCAGGGCTTCATCTATCGTTAGTTCCATAAAGCATTCCGTTTACTATAGTTCGCCGCACCGTAGCATGCGTGAGACGCTTATTAAATATCGTGTAAATCAAGAATAGTGGGCTAGGCAGTTGACGGTGACGTGGCGAACGAGGGGTGTCCCGGCCAATTCGCGTGTTGATGCTAGTTGAACCTCAAATGTCAGGGTAATTCAGACCTAAAAGGGGAGAATACAAGTGCAGGAATGGAGAAGAAATTCTTTGTGAAATTGGTCAATATTTATATATATTTGCTTTTTGTGGTGCGGGCGGCGGGACTTGAACCCGCACGGCCATACGGCCTCCAGATTTTAAGTCCAGTAATAGGTGGTAGCCGCGACGGGACTCGAACCCGTAAGCCTTTGCAAGCGAGGGATTTTAAGTCCCTTGTGTATACCAATTCCACCACGCGGCCGTGTCACACTTGGCACAGTTTGGCACAGCTTGTGGCACAGTTTTCTTTCCTCGTCCATATTCCAATTTTCTGACCTTGAAGGTTAGTTGAGTCACCTCTACGTTTCGTATTAATTGAACAACTAAAACTTATTAAATAGCCTTTCGCTTGAGATGGAATTGTTGCTTCTACTTAGAAGCAGAGCGTCGAGAAGCAAGGAGTCGAAATTGGAACAAACTAATGGGATCATTCCCCAAGAAAATCCCTCCACAACAGGGCATTGTAAGTATTGTCAAGGTGTAGAAAATTCATTTTTCACAATCACATATTTTGCACAATTACGTCTCAAATCAAGGCCCCATACTACAGATACGACGCACCAAGGCGTAGGAATATGTGGTGGATGTCAGATGGCGACCCTCTTTTTCTTCAACATTCTTAATGATCAAGGCTACCTTGCTAGTGCAAGTAAGGTATCCCAGATTTCAGGCAACGTCCGGAATTACGGCTTGCTTCGTATTCGCCAACTTGGTCAAACTCCTGGACCAAATAAACCAAACATCCCAGATCACTTACCATCAAACGTTGATCGCGCGTTTTCGGACGCCGAAAAATCATACCTTTCAGGACACTGGAACCAAGCAGCAGCGAGTTACCGAAAGACTGTGGATAGAGCCATTTCGCTTTTTGTAGGTGAAGATGAGGCACTCAAAAAAATAAACAGACCGATGCTTGGACAGAAATTAGGAGCACTTGAGCGAGGTGAAGAATTACCACCGGCAATGATCAAGTGGATCAAATTGGTAAAGGACGACGGAAACTTTGCACTTCACGATGAAGACCAGGATTTTAATAAAGAGGAAGAAGTAAAACCAACAAGGTTGTTTACCCGTACTCTGCTTGAATATTTGTTTACTCTGCCGAAGACAATTGAACTGGCAACTGAGACAGAAAATGATGATTAGTTAGCACTTCGAATTATATCAGATTTTCGAACCCTTGGACCTATACTGACGCCATCGGTATGAATCTTAAATAATTGTTTGGAAAGGATAAAACTCCAAATTTTTCGGTCGTTCCGATATCGGATGTATGGCACAAACTATTTTACAAATCTGCCTAGCCTTAAAATACAACCTTAGCGTGAAATTTAAATGTAGAAGAAAAAGTGATTTCCATATTTTAAACAGAAATCAACGTCAAATTTTCAACTTGTAATTGATACTACAGGCAGTTTCTTATTTGTAACAGACATACAAGACTTTTAAGTCTGGTATGTCTACCATTCCATCACGCCCGCATCTGGCGTTGTTTTAGGTTTTTAAACCCACCAACAACTTAGTCCATAATGGGAAATTCATCGGGTCACAATAGCTGTAAGGCCCACTGATTAAACCTTAAATCAAGACAGCATTTGTTCTGTTGTTTCTGTGCACATTTAGTCATCGATGGAACACGCAATTTATAGAAAACTTTCAGAAGAGACCGGTAAAAGCAAAGCGCCTTACAGTTCTTCACCCCTTGGCTCTATCAATAGGCTGCGCTCCGGCAACCAGGGATTAAGCTCTAACGCGTCTCGTAAAATGGATTGCGCGACTTCTGTCCGCCCTAGCCCCATAAGTGTTAGCGCAAGACCGGCTTTTGCGGCAATATGATCAGGAGACAATTCCAACGCATGCTCCAGATCTTCGAGCGCACCAGCAAAATCCTGTCGCAGAAACTGTACAAAAGCACGCTGGTTGTAGCCCTCGGCGTAGTCAGGACAATAGGTTACCAATTCATTAAACGCTTCATTTGCTGCTTCAAAGTTATACTCTGCGCGTTTCCGCATCCCGCGATCAAGCAGCGCCTGCGCGCGGGCGTCTGGCGCATTTGCCCAAATCTCCCACAAATCCCGACTGATCTCGCGTGCTGTCATTTCATTTGGCGCGATGCGTATGGCTGCCATTAGTTCCGCCAAACGTGTTTCATCGTGCTCAACCGGCGGACATGTCTGTGCCTCAACCGGGGCAGACATTAAAAGGGTCAACAATATCCAACGCATACCAACAGACTGCCAAATTTGAATTAATCGTCAAGTCACGGTTTTGAGACCATCTTCTTTCACAGCCTGCATCGCAACATAGGTCGACGTGCTGGACACATAAGGCAAAACCGAAATTTTTTCTGCTAAAACAGAGCGATAGCTGCGCATATCACGCGCGCGAACTTTTAAAAGATAGTCAAAATTCGCCGCCAGCATGTGACATTGCTCTATTTCCGGCACTGCGATTACCGCTTTGTTAAACGCTTCAAGCGCTGCTTCCCTTGTATCTGTCAGGCGCACCTCGACAAAGGCAACGTGATCAAGACCAAGCCGGATCGGATCCAAAAGCGCACGATACCCTCGGATGAAACCATCTTCTTCCAGCCGCTTAAGGCGTGCTTGCGTCGGCGATTTTGACAATCCAATACGTCGCGAAAGCTCGGTAACGCTCATCCGGCCATTCGACGACATTTCAGAAAGAATCGCGTGGTCAAATTTATCCAAACCAATTTCAATCATTTTCCCGCCATTTCAACAAAATTTAGTTATTCTTCCTTCAATATATCATATTACAGCGAAAACGACTTTGTAACCAGTGATATCCTAGTCAAAATTCAGAGTTAGTGGGAATCATCATGTCTGCTACAAGCCTTGGCGCCCTGCGCAAAACAATCGATGCAAATACATACGCAGATGAGCAGAAAAAACTGCTCGAACTTTTGAAAATTGCAAATCTGTCCGAAACGGATCGGACAAATATTGTAGAGCTTGCCACCACGCTGGTGCGCGACATCCGCTGTTCTGCGAAACCGGGCCTCATGGAAGTGTTTCTGGCGGAGTACGGTCTTTCGACTGACGAAGGTGTCGCGCTTATGTGTTTGGCTGAGGCTCTGTTGCGGGTTCCGGATGCGGATACAATTGATGCGTTGATCGAAGATAAGATTGCGCCCTCTGACTGGGGCAAACACCTTGGTCATTCTTCATCTTCTTTGGTCAACGCGTCCACATGGGCGCTGATGCTGACTGGTAAGGTTCTTGATGATGATGAACCCGGCATTGCACGCCACCTGCGCGGCGCCATTAAGCGGCTCGGCGAGCCTGTGATCCGCACCGCAGTTGCGCGTGCAATGAAGGAAATGGGGCGTCAGTTTGTGCTGGGGGAAAGCATCACCTCCGCAATGAAACGCGCGGAAGGGATGGAAGAAAAAGGCTATACCTATTCCTACGATATGCTGGGCGAAGCTGCCCGCACAGAAGCTGACGCACGCCGCTATCATCTGTCGTATTCACGCGCGATTTCCGCTATTGCAAACGCCTGTAATTCCGACGATATCCGCGAAAACCCCGGCATTTCTGTCAAGCTTTCAGCGTTGCATCCCCGCTATGAAGTCGCCCATCACGCGCGTGTTATGGAAGAGCTTGTGCCGCGCGTTCGCGCGCTTGCAGGTCTCGCAAAATCCGCTGGTATGGGCTTTAACATCGACGCGGAAGAAGCTGATCGTCTTGCACTTTCTCTGGATGTGATCGAGGCAGTGCTGTCTGATCCCACACTCGCGGGCTGGGACGGGTTTGGTGTTGTTGTTCAATCCTTTGGTCAGCGTGCCAGCCACGCAATCGATTTCCTTTATGCCCTATCTGAAAAACTGGATCGTCGCATCATGGTACGCCTTGTGAAAGGTGCATACTGGGATACCGAGGTGAAGCTTGCTCAGGTCAACGGGATGGCTGGTTTTCCGGTCTTCACCCGCAAAGCGTCGACCGATGTGAGCTATATCGCCAATGCACGCAAATTGCTTGGCATGACAGACCGGATCTATCCGCAGTTCGCTACTCATAATGCCCATACAGTTGCCGCTGTACTTCATATGGCAACAGATACGCGCACATTTGAGTTTCAGCGTTTGCACGGTATGGGCGAACGTTTGCACGACATCGTGCTGGCAGAGAATGGTACCCGTTGCCGTATTTATGCCCCTGTCGGCGAGCACCGCGATTTGCTGGCCTATCTCGTGCGCCGACTGCTTGAAAACGGTGCGAACAGCAGTTTCGTCAACCAAATTGTTGACGAAGATGTCCCGCCGTCGGTTGTTGCGGCTGATCCGCTGACTGAGGTTGAAGACTATCTTGATGCGCCCGAAAACCCCGCGCTTCAGACCGGCCCAAATCTGTTTGGCGACAGCCGCAAGAACTCTCGTGGTTGGGACCTTGCACATAAACCTGAACTTGTCGCGATCGACAAGGCGCGCAATCCGCACCTATCCGCGACCTTCGTGTCTAAACCACTCATTTCTGGTGTCTTGGAAAAAAGCAAACTATTGCCAGTACTCAATCCATCTGACCCAACAGATACTGTGGGCACAGTTCAACAGGCGACTGCGGCTGACGTTGCCACAGCACTGTCCGCTGCAACACCGTGGAAGGCAGATGCGAGCGAACGCGCGGAAATCCTGTGTCGCGTTGCGGACCTCTATGAGGAAAACTTTGGAAAACTTTTTGCGCTTCTCAGCCGCGAAGCCGGGAAAATCCAGCTCGATGTTGTTGGTGAACTGCGTGAAGCTGTTGATTTTCTGCGGTTTTATGCTGCAGAATCTCTTAAACAAAACGCGTCCTCTGCAGGTCTTTTCACCTGCATTTCGCCCTGGAACTTTCCGCTCGCCATTTTCACCGGGCAAATCTCTGCAGCGCTTGCCGCAGGCAATGGCGTTCTTGCGAAACCCGCTGAACAGACACCGTTGATTGCGGTAGCTGCCGTCGCGCTGTTTCACGAGGCTGGCGTTCCACGCAAGGTACTGCAATTGCTGCCGGGTGACGGGCCAACTGTGGGTGCCGCGCTAACTTCTGATCCGCGCATTTCCGGTGTCGCCTTCACAGGGTCCACTGAAACGGCGCAGATCATACGCCGAGCGATGGCTGCCAATATGGAGCCATCTGCAACGCTTATCGCTGAAACCGGCGGGCTGAACGCGATGATCGTTGATTCAACCGCCCTGCCCGAGCAAGCCGTACAAAGCATCGTCGAAAGCGCTTTTCAATCTGCGGGACAGCGGTGTTCTGCACTGCGGTGCCTCTATGTGCAGGAAGATATCGCGCCACATTTCACAAAAATGTTGTTTGGTGCAATGGACGAATTGGCAATCGGCAACCCGTGGGAGCACGCAACCGACGTGGGACCCGTGATCGATGCCGAAGCAAAAGCCGACATCGACGCATATGTGTCCAAAGCGCGGGCAGAAGGCCGCGTGATGAAAGAACTGAAATCGCCAGTTGAAGGCTTCTTCGTTGCGCCCGTCGCAATACATGTGAATAGCATTGCAGAAATGGAGCGCGAGATTTTCGGTCCCGTCCTGCATATCACAACTTTTAAATCACACGAAATCGACGATGTGGTCGCTGCAATTAACGCAACTGGATATGGTTTGACATTCGGGCTGCACACCCGCATCGATGACCGTGTGCAGCACATCGTCGAGCGGCTTCATGCTGGCAATATCTATGTAAACCGAAACCAGATTGGGGCGGTTGTCGGCTCTCAACCCTTTGGTGGTGAAGGATTATCCGGAACCGGCCCCAAGGCCGGAGGTCCACATTACCTTCCAAGGTTCTGTAAATCTAAAACGAAAGAAGTTACAGAAGCACCAACGACAATAGCAATCGCATCAGTTGTTCGAGACCTGATCAATAGCGCTACCGTGGCAACGGAACGTGGCAGCAGCCAGAACCTTCCGGGCCCAACCGGGGAATCCAACCAGTTAACACTGTCTCCCCGCGCGCCGGTCTTATGTCTTGGGCCTGGAAAATCCGCTGTGCAGGAACAGGAAAACGCAGTTCGCACCCTTGGTGGCTCAGCAGTACCTGCAGACGGGCTCGACGCAGATTCCCTTGCGACCCTAACCGGATTTTCGGGTGCGGTTTACTGGGGCTCTGACAAAGAGGCCCGTGCCTATGCAATGGCTCTTGCAACCCGCAAGGGCGCTATCTTACCGCTTGTTCGCGGATCTATCGAGGTCGCGCACGTCCAGCAGGAACGGCACGTCTGCGTTGACACCACGGCTGCGGGCGGAAACGCAGCACTGCTCGCTGAAGTCGGTTCCTCTTGACCACCGCATGAACATGGGCGAGCCTTCGCCCATGTTCCCGATCCGTGACCACAACCCGTCTGAACGCACGCCCTATGTGACTTATGCCCTGATGGCGATCAATATCGCTGTTTTCATAAGTTACTGGGGCATTCTGAATAATCCCGTCGAAGTTTCACGCTTTTTCCTGAGCTGGGCGCTTACCCCTTACTTGGTTAGCGATGGCGAGATGATCCATACGCTCGTCACATCGATGTTTCTGCATGGTGGTGCCGTTCATCTTGCCGGCAACATGCTGTTTTTATGGATTTTTGGCGACAACATGGAAGATGAGCTCGGGCACATCGGCTATCTTGCCTTCTATATGACCTGCGGCATAGGCGCCGGTGTTGCACAGGTTCTTGCGGATGCGGCCTCTCCCGTACCAATGGTTGGGGCGTCCGGGGCCATTGCCGGGGTGATGGGGGGGTACCTTCTTTTGTTTCCGAAGGCGAAGGTCGACATACTGCTGGTTTTTATTATTTTCTTTAAGATTTTTCCGGTGCGCGCCTGGGTCATGCTCTGTCTTTGGTTTGCCCTG
The DNA here is from genome assembly GCF_023015645.1 of Pseudohalocynthiibacter sp. F2068. Taxonomy (NCBI): domain Bacteria; kingdom Pseudomonadati; phylum Pseudomonadota; class Alphaproteobacteria; order Rhodobacterales; family Paracoccaceae; genus Pseudohalocynthiibacter; species Pseudohalocynthiibacter sp. F2068. The sequence goes on along the minus strand of NZ_JALKAK010000011.1, from coordinate 57,401 downwards.
CAATTGCTAAGTGGAGCTGCAGTTAACACTGAGGCTGGTGGCGTCGCCTACTGGGCCCATGCAGGCGGCTTTATAATTGGGCTCATGCTGATCGTACCGTTCTGGATACGTCAGGGCGGAACAGACTTCTGGCGAAAAACAGAAGGGCGCCCACCTCATCCCGAGGCGCGGTACAGATTTTCGCCCTCGTCCATTCCAAAAGTCCGGAAACGAAGATGAAACCAAACAAGCTAACGTGTCATTGTGGAGCTGTAGAGCTGGAAGTCATCCTTTCAAACGGGTTTTCAACAGCTCAACGCTGCGACTGTTCATTCTGCCGTCGCCGAGGGGCAATTGCGGCTGCTGTACCGCTCGACAAGCTTCGCATTGTCAAAGGGGCAGATAACCTTACGCTTTATCAATGGGGCACAAATACAGCGAAGCATTATTTTTGCAGAACCTGCGGAATTTACACGCACCACCAACGCCGCCTTAACCCGAACGAATACGGCGTAAACGTTGGTGCTTTGGAAGGCGTAAACCCTAGCAAACTTGGCGATATTCCGTGGACCGACGGCGTCAATCACCCATCAGATCATAAAAGCTAAGGTCAGATACTACGGATCGCTTTTGCGAACAGATTAAAAAGCTGTTCATTCGCACAGATAACCTCGCCATCCGCTCTCATATCTGCCTCAACCTTCAATGGCTCAATCAAACCACCAGCTTCGCGAACAACGATAATACCGGCTGACAGTTCACAAATATCAAGGTTCCGCTCCCAATATCCGTCAATTCGGCCAGCCGCGACATAGGCAAGGTCAAGCGACGGAGCCCCTAGATTCCGCACACCAGCAGACGCCGGCAAGATGCGTGCAAGATCCTGAAGTTTTTCGGGCAAATCGCTGTCACCACTGGCGGGAAGCCCGGTCGCGAAAGTGGACTCGGCTAACCGGTTACGGCCGGACACGCGCAGGCGACCTTCGTTCATCCAGGCACCCTGACCTTTTTCAGCAAAGAACACCTCGTCTTTTGACGGGTCATAAATCACGCCTGATACAATTTCGCCTTTGTGCTCAAGGGCAATTGAGACCGCAAAATGAGGTAATCCATGCAAGTAGTTAATTGCGCCATCCAGCGGATCGACAATCCAGCGACGAGTCGGGTCTTTTCCTTCAGTTTCCGCGTGACCCTTTATCAACCACCCATAAGAAGGCCTTGCATTCATGAGGTCTTCCCGAAGAAAACCTTCGACCGCAGTAACCGCCCGGCGCGCGAAATCGCCAGCGCCTTTGACCGAAGTCTGGAGGTGTTCAATTTCACGAAAATCTTTCGCGAGGGAACGACCGGCTTTGCGCGCGGCTTTGATCATGACGTTAAGATTGGCACTGCCTTGCATCGAAGGGCTCCTTTGTCAGGCCGCGCGTATACGCCTGTTGTGCTTCCTTGCCAAGGTTTATCCGTTTCAAAAATGAGGCGCGTCCCGCGCCACTCTTTCTGGCACTTCGTGCGGCTTTGTGCTCCGCACGGGGATATTTTTAGAATAAAGATTTCAGCACTGATTTTCTTTGTTCCTAAAATATCCCCGCCGGAGGCAAACAGAGCTCCATAAGGAGCGATCTAAAGAAATGGCTCAGTATGAGCCGCAATTTTACAGAGAGTTGCTGCACCCTATCTACGTTGAAGTTTTAAAGGTTCTGTCCGCGCGAGCCGTATCAGGTGTGACATAAAGGGTTTCGTGGTGTCCTCTACGCGCGTTGCGGCGTAAAGTCGCCGCGTCAGACCGTTTTCCGTAATCCGGCGCGTGACATAATCTGAATTGTACCGAACTTCTCGTACGACCCAATCTGGCAAAACCGACACGCCTCGGTTTGAAGCTACAAGCAGAAGAATAACCGCTGTCAGTTCAACCTGTCGAATTGCGCGCGGCTCAACCTTTGCGGGTGTAAGCAGCTGTGTGAACACATCCAGTCGTGTTCTTTCTACCGGATAGGTAATCAGCATCTCATCGCGAAAGTCTTCAGCGACGATATATTCTTCTGCTGCCAGCGGATGCTGTGCTGAGGCGACAAAAACCGGCTCGTAATCGAACAGGGGTGAAAATTCCACTGAATCAATAATTTCCGGGTCAGAAGATATGACCAGATCGACCTCTTCCTTTTGCAATGCAGGCAGTGCTTCAAATGCAAGACCAGGCCTGATATCAACGTCGACATCTGGCCAGGCCTTTCGAAATTCTTCAAGCACAGGAAACAGCCACTCAAAGCAGGCGTGACATTCAATCGCGATATGCAGGCGTCCCGTTTTACCCGATTGCAACCCACGGAATTCTTCTTCTGTTGCTTCGATCTCCGGAAGAATTTTTTCCGCCAATCGCAGCAATCGCAGACCTGCCGCCGATAGTTTCAACGGTTTTGAGCGGCGTACGAACAACTCTGTGCCCGCCTGATCTTCGAGCCCCTTTATCTGATGCGAAAGTGCCGACTGCGTAATATGCATCAAATCAGCAGCCTTGCCCAATCCGCCTGCGTCGTGGATCGCCTTGATAGAGCGAAGATGGCGAAATTCCAGATGCATTATGATGTCATCCTCATATTGATGTTGAATATTATGAATTTGCCTCATGAATAACGAAGTGGCAAAAGACCTGCAACCCATAGACAGGATCAGTTTGCGATGAACACGCCCAATATTTCGTTTGAATTCTTCCCGCCACAAACATTGGAGGCCTCTTTTCGCCTTTGGGATACAGTACAGGTTCTGGCACCGCTTTCACCAGATTTTGTCTCGGTTACTTATGGCGCTGGGGGTACCACGCGTGACCTAACCCACGAAGCTGTAAGTACCATTCACAACAATTATGGTCTAAACGTTGCTGCGCATCTGACCTGCGTTGATGCAACACGCACTGAAACGCTGGCGATTGCGGATCAATATGCTGCTGCCGGGGTGACCGATATCGTTGCCTTGCGGGGCGACCCGCCAAAAGGTGTTGAGCGTTTCACACCCACGCCCGATGGTTTTGCTGATAGCTGCGAACTGATAGAGGCGCTGGCCGATACAGGGTGTTTCAACATCCGCGTTGGCGCATATCCCGAGAGCCACCCTGAAGCCAGCAATCGTGCGCAGGATATTGATTGGCTGAAGCGCAAGTTTGAGGCCGGGGCCTGTGCGGCGATTACACAGTTTTTCTTTGAAGCTGAAACCTTTCTACGGTTCCGGGACGAATGCACGAGAGCCGGTATCACAGCACCAATAATTCCCGGAATTCTACCGATCGACAACTGGGCGGGCGCGAAGAAATTCGCAAAACGCTGTGGTACGGTGGTGCCTGCGTGGTTGGACGATGCATTTCAGAAAGCAAAACGCGATGGCCGCGAAGACCTTCTTTCAACTGCATTGTGCACAGAACTTTGCAGTGATTTGATTGATGAAGGTGTTAATGACTTGCATTTCTATACGCTGAACCGGCCGCAACTCACACGCGAAGTGTGTCACGCGCTTGGAATTCAACCTAAACTGAGCTTGCAAAAAGTTGCCTAGACAAACCGTTAGGCACCAACCGCAAAGCGACATGGACTTGTTTCTAAAAAACGGCAAAAGGGCAACCCCAAGAAACGCAACTTACCGGGCTACATCCTTTGCCGTGGCATGTTCCTCTCTATTAGAAATGCTTTTGTTTACAGGAAGTTGGTACTTCACGGCGAGCTTGTGATCTTTGGCCGTTTCATGAACAGATTCTGAAGGATCGGCACCGATTACGCGCGCCTTGCGCGCAATGAAGAGTTTACCCCACCCTTTGAAGGTTCCAACGGCTGGGGCGTCCGGATCCACCAAAAGGCGCGCACGCCAATTTTCTGGCAATGCCAATCCGCATCCTTCTGCTTTCTCGAGCATCCAGATCAACGAAATATTCGAAAGCGACCGTGACGCATGGTGCGTGCCAATCTGACCACCTACGTCACCATGCGCACCGCGAAACCAAACTTGCTCCATTTGGCCGGACCAGTCACTTGGGCATTTCCAGATCTCCGGTGCAAAGGCTTCGCGGGTTTCGTCAATAGCGAGAGCCTGATAGCCATTGCGGATCGTGTGGCCAAGGTGGTGGTTATGAAACGCATGGCGGGTTTCATAGAGTTTCCAGACGAGAGGCAGGCGCAGGCCCAGCGCCTTGACCGTATCCCATACGCCGACCATCTCTATCTCGACGTCTTTGTGGCAATAAGCTTGCGCAAACGCCTCTGCGGCAGAGCCGACGGTATCCAACTCGTAATGGCGGTAGGCCTGACGAATGTTTCGTTCAGTTGCGCAATCGCTTCGCAGCAGACCAACCTTATCAATAACTCCGGCCAGAGACCTAACCGCATATGCGCCACGCGAATACCCAAATAGAAAAATCCGGTCTCCCGGGCGGTAGCGAGATGACAGAAATCCATAGGCGCGACGGATTTGCCGGTTAATGCCGACCCCCTGAATCACATCCATTGTGTGACGCCATTGCTGCCACTGAACGCCCGCTTCGTATCGTAAAGACAGACGGGCAGTGGACGAAACTTCGGAAAGCAACTTGTAGGTCAACCCGGCGTTCGTTTCGCAATCGTCGCGCAAGGTAGACAAGGTTCCGTCCAGGATAACAACGTGGTCTACCCTGCCCCGCGTGACAACCGGTAATGACTGGCTGGCCCCAGGTGAAAGACCAAGCCACCGGCCTATGGTTTTAAGTGTCTGCATCGTTGCTTTCGTTTAGCATTTTCCAGACCCGGTGCGGCGTGAAAGGCATATCTGCCTGATGCACCCCTTTCGCCCAAAGCGCGTCCTGAACTGCATTTGCCACGGCCGCTATAGCACCGACAGTACCAGCTTCACCGCATCCTTTCATCCCCATCGCATTCGCAGTTGAAGGGACCGCTTCTGTGGCAAAACCTATCATCGGTAAATCATCTGCACGTGGCATGGCGTAGTCCATGAAACTCGCGCTAAGCAACTGACCTTGCTGGTCGTAGATGACCTGTTCAGTCAATGCCTGACCGACCCCCTGTGCCACACCGCCATGCACCTGCCCTTCGGCAAGCATCGGGTTGATCAGATTACCAAAATCATCGACGACTGAGTATCGCTCCAAACGGACGCCCCCCGTATCCGGATCAATTTCAACTTCAGCAACATGAGACCCATTCGGGTAGGAGCGCGCAGGAAGCGTCGCCCGGCTTTCATGAACCAGCAAATCATCCCGACCAGCGGCGCGCGCCCATTCCACGGCATCAAGCAAGCTTGGTGTCTGGTTGGACGCCTCGGTTCGGAACACGGTATCGTCGAACCCGAGAGTGTCTTCTTCCACAGCAAGCTTTTCAGCCACAAATGGCGTGAAAGCGGCAATCATCTTCTCGACAGTCAACAGGGTTGCATTGGTCTGAACAGTAACGGAGCGCGACCCACCAGTCCCCCCGCCATTTTCTATAAGATCGCTATCGCCCTGAATAACATGGATCATTTTGGCCGGTATACCTGTCTGATCGCTTAGGAACTGGGCATAGACTGTTTCGTGCCCCTGCCCGTTTGACTGGGTCCCGACAAAGATAGAGACGGTCCCATCATCATTAAAACTGACTTTCGCACCCTCGGACGGATCACCCAGAATAGATTCAATATAGTAGCAAAGCCCAATTCCCCGAAGCATCCCCCGAGATTCACTTTCAGCTTTTCGCTTAGCGAAGCCCCCGACATCAGCCTCTTGGTCAGACCTGCCAAGCACATGATGAAAATCGCCTACATCGTAAGTTTCACCTGTCGCAGACACATACGGAAATTGTTCTGGTTTAATAAAGTTTTTCCGACGCAACGCCCACGGATCAACCCCCAGCACGCGTGCGGCGTGGTCCATGGTCCGTTCAAGCGCATAGATAGCTTCCGGTCTGCCAGCCCCGCGATAGGCATCTACCTGGGTGGTATTCGTATAAATCCCTTTCACCGACATAAAAGCGGTTTGTACGTCATAGGTGCCCATCAGGACTTTGGAAAAAAGTTCGGTTTGAATAGGTTGTGCAAACTGCGAGTTATAGGCACCAAGATTGCAAGTCGTCGTTACACGATACGCCGTTATCCTGTGTGTTTCATCAAATGCCAACTCGCAAAGCGAAACCAGATCGCGCCCACTATTGTCGCTTTGAAAGGCTTCACTACGGTCCGACATCCATCGCACTGGTCGCCCAGTTGCGCGCGCGGCCTGTGCAACCACTGCATACTCCGGATAATTCATCGCCTTCATGCCAAAGGCACCGCCAACATCCGGGTTGGTAACACGCACAGCCTCGGGTTCAAGCGCCAGCGCACTTGCCAAATTTTTCTTTTGCCCCCAGACCCCCTGACCGTTTACCGCCAGATGCAAGCGCTTTCCGTCCCACTCTGCAAAACAGCCTCGCGGCTCCATCGAGCTCACAATAATTCGGTTGTCGACCACGTTGAAACGAACGTGATGAGCCGCGCTGGCAAAGGTTGCGTCGCAGGCTTCTTCATCGCCTTTTGCCCAGTCAAACGCGAGATTATTGGGGGCTTCCGAATGAAGCTCTTCACCTCCAACCGATAGCGCGACATGGGCCGGTCGTTCTTTATAGTCAAATTCGATTAGTTCTGCCGCATCCCGCGCCTGATCCAAGGTGTCAGCAATAACCATCGCAATTGGCTCACCCACAAATCGCACACGGTCTTTTGCCATTATTGGGCGCATGGGGGCCGCACCATCGCTTCCGTCGCGGTTCTTAACCGTCATCGCGGCCATCGAAATATCGACACCTGCGTCTTCCAAAGCTGCGGCATCCAAAACAAGGTGTACACCTTCGCTGCCACGTGCGGCTTCTAAACCAAGCAACAATATATCAGCATGCGCAACGGGCGAGCGAAAAACATAGGCAAACAGCGCGCCTTCGGGAGTTATGTCATCAACATAGCGTCCATGACCGGTCAGAAACCGCACATCTTCCACCCGTTTGACCGGCTGGCTCTTTCCAAATTTTTCCATACTGCCCTCAATGCACTTTATGGAATGAAACTAATACCCGCGCGCCCGGTGTCCAGTGCCGCGCACAACAAAAAGACCAAATGCGACCCGTTGTCGGAAACAGAAAAGACAGTACAGAGCGATTCGTCTGAGCGTTAGGTATTACTGCTGAGGAGGGTGCCATGCAAAAGCCTATCAAACTCGCAAACGGAAGTCTGACATCTGACGCGATCCAAAGTTACCATGACAATGGTTTCCTGACTCCCATTCAGGCCATATCTTCTGAACGCGCAACGCATTGGCGCACAAAACTCGAACAGATGGAAAATACCTGGCTTGATAACGGCCTGCCCAAACCATTGAACAGCTACAAACGGGTTAACGCGCAATGTGTGATACCGCTGGCTTACGAGATAGGTGCAGATCCCGCTATTCTGGATGTTGTTGAAGGGGTGCTGGGCCCAGACATTCTTATGTATGCTGTCGAGTTTTTCATCAAAGAGCCGCACACCAGGCACGTCGTCAGCATGCATCAGGACCTGACCTATTGGGGTCTAGGCGCAATCGACGGGCTTGTGACGGCGTGGATTGCGTTGTCCCCCGCAACGCGCGCGTCAGGCTGCATGGATTTTGTGCGGGCAAGCCATAAAAACCCAATCCTTCCGCACGCAGACACCTTTGACGACAACAACCTGCTAAGCCGTGGTCAGGAAATTCAGGTTGATGTTGCGGAAGAAGACAAAGTCTCGATCGAGCTCCAACCTGGTCAGATGAGCCTGCATCATGGGCTTATGATCCACGGATCCGGCCCAAATTCGTCGGATGATCGCAGGATCGGAGCGGTGATCAGATATGTGACGCCCGACGTTGCGCTCGAATCTGGCGAAAAGGATTTTGCGATTCCGGTGCGCGGCACCGACACGCTGGGGAATTTCCTTCACTATGATCCACCGAGCGGCTACTTTTCAGCAAAAGACCTCGCGACTTATGAAAACATCCGGGTTCAGCAAAACAAGGCGCAGGCCGCCGGGGCCGCCCGAGAACTCGTCTATGACAAGGAAGCATAAAGATGGATAAGGTCAAGTTCACCCAGATGAAAGACGGCGACAAGGAAGACTATGACTTCCTGACTGAACATGAGGTTGAGTACACAAAAGGTACCGCTGACCGGCTTTTGAAAGCACTTGTTGAACTGGACGAAGGGCTTTCAGGATACAAAATCACCCGATTAGGTCATTCGGTGCAATCCGCGACACGTGCGTGGCGCGATGGGGCCGATGTGGATTGGGTGGTATCGGCGTTGCTGCATGACATTGGCGACATCTACGCGCCGTATAACCACGATGAATACGCCGCGACCATCCTGCGGCCATTCGTGCGGGAACAATGCGCCTGGGTGGTCGAAAAACACGGTGATTTCCAGATGCTTTATTATGGGCAGCACGTTGGCGGAAACCCTGACAAGCGCGACACCTATAAAGCGCACCCTTATTTCAATGATTGTGCTGATTTCTGCGAACGCTGGGATCAATCAAGCTTTGATCCGGAATATGACACGCTACCGATCGAATTCTTTGCCCCGATGGTACGGGAAGTTTTTGCGCGTAAACCCTATGATCCTGATGTCATTCGCCCGGACGTGCGTGAACCCATGCAAAACGCCAAGCGCGCTGCGGAACGCGCATAAGAGCATAAAATACTCGAATTCAATTTCTGCGCGCTCGGTTCAGGGCGCTGCTCTCTGTTGCCCTTTCTGGGTACATTCGATAAGGCAGAGCGAAATCTGAATTGAGAGCGGAACCAGACCCCCATGGCCATGGAAAAAACCTTTGACGCAGCCGAGGCCGAACCCCGGCTTTATGCAAAATGGGAAAACGAAGGCGCCTTTGAGGCAGGGGCGAATGCCTCCCGGCCCGAAACCTTCTGCATCATGATTCCGCCGCCCAATGTGACGGGTAGCCTGCACATGGGGCACGCGTTCAACAACACGCTGCAGGACATTCTGGTGCGCTGGCACCGTATGCGGGGGTTCGACACGCTTTGGCAACCGGGTCAGGACCACGCGGGTATCGCGACGCAAATGGTTGTGGAACGCAAACTGGCGGAAACCCAACAGCCATCACGCAGCGAAATGGGTCGCGATGCCTTTCTGAAAAAAGTCTGGGAATGGAAAGAAGAATCCGGCGACACGATCATCAACCAGCTAAAACGCCTTGGCGCGTCCTGCGACTGGTCCCGTAACCGGTTTACCATGGACGAAGGGTTCCATGACGCGGTGCTTAAAGTCTTTGTGCAGATGTACAATGACAAACTGATCTATCGCGGCAAGCGACTGGTCAACTGGGACCCGCATTTTGAAACGGCGATTTCGGATCTTGAGGTCGAAAACATCGAAGTCGCGGGCCACATGTGGCACTTCAAATACCCGCTGGCAGGGGGCGAGACCTATACCTACGTCGAAAAGGACGAAGACGGGAATATCACACTGGAAGAAAAGCGTGACTATATCTCTATCGCAACAACGCGCCCTGAAACAATGCTTGGGGATGGAGCGGTTGCAGTTCATCCATCAGATGAACGTTACACGCCAATTATCGGAAAACTTTGCGAAATTCCGGTTGGGCCTAAAGAACACCGCCGCCTGATCCCGATCATCACCGATGAATACCCGGACCCGGACTTTGGCTCAGGTGCGGTGAAGATCACCGGCGCGCATGACTTTAACGACTACGAGGTCGCCAAGCGCGGCAACATCCCGATGTATTCGCTGATGGACACCAAAGGCCACATGCGGGCCGATGGGCAACCTTATGCGGATGAAGCGGCCATTGCCCAACGGATCGCGCGCGGTGAAGAGGGTTTTGACGAAGGTAAAATCGCGGCAATGAACCTTGTGCCCGACGAATACCGTGGCCTTGACCGGTTCGAGGCGCGCAAGCGCGTTGTCGCAGACATCACCGCTGAAGGGCTGGCCGTGATGGTCACGAATGACGAGGGCGAGGCCGTTCCACATATCGAGAACAAGCCGATCATGCAACCGTTTGGCGACCGCTCAAAAGTCGTGATCGAACCGATGCTGACCGACCAGTGGTTCGTTGATACCGCCAAGATCGTTCAGCCCGCGATAGATGCTGTGCGTTCCGGTGAAACAACAATCCTGCCGGAAAGCGACCGCAAGGTGTATTTCCACTGGCTGGAAAATATCGAACCCTGGTGCATCAGCCGCCAGCTTTGGTGGGGGCATCAGATTCCGGTTTGGTATGGGCCAGACTACCAAAATGATCCGACTGATTTGTATTGTGCTGCCAACGAAGATAACGCGGCACTCGCTGCTTTTCAGCGTTACCAATCTTCTGACATTTTTCCCGAGGAAATGTCAGTCGAGCAAAAGTTGGAATTTATAAAAAATTCGTTGAAACGCGACCCCGACGTCCTCGACACATGGTTTTCGTCCGGCCTCTGGCCTATCGGCACACTTGGCTGGCCCGAGCAAACTCCCGAACTCGAAAAATACTTTCCAACCAATGTGTTGATCACCGGCTTTGACATCATTTTCTTCTGGGTCGCCCGGATGATGATGATGCAATATGCCGTTGTTGATCAAAAGCCCTTTGATACCGTCTATGTCCATGCGCTGGTGCGCGACGAAAAGGGCAAGAAGATGTCGAAATCGCTTGGCAACGTGCTCGACCCGCTGGAACTGATTGACGAATACGGTGCAGACGCCGTGCGCTTTACGCTAACGGCGATGGCTGCAATGGGACGCGACCTTAAGTTATCCACGCAACGTATTGCTGGATATAGAAATTTTGGAACCAAACTTTGGAATGCCAGCCGCTTTGCCGAGATGAACGGTGTTTTTGAACGCGAAGTGACCGATGGTATCCCAACCGCTCAGCAAACCGTCAACCGCTGGATCATCGGTGAAACCGCCAAGGTGCGTGAAGAGGTGGACGCTGCACTGTCTGCATACAGGTTCAACGATGCCGCCAACGCGCTTTACAGCTTTGTCTGGGGCAAGGTCTGCGACTGGTATGTCGAGCTTTCAAAGCCGCTGTTCTTTAGCGAGGACGAGGAAATCCTTACAGAAACCCGCGCCGTCATGGGCTGGGTGCTGGACCAGTGTTACATCCTGCTGCACCCGATTATGCCGTATGTGACCGAAGAACTCTGGGGCAATTCCGGCAACCGCGCCAAGATGCTGGTTCACGCAGACTGGCCGACATACACCGCCGTAGAATTGGTCGACGCCAACGCGGACCGCGAAATGAACTGGGTGATCGGGCTCATTGAGGATATCCGCTCTGCCCGCGCGCAGATGCATGTGCCGGCTGGCCTGAAAATTCCGATGATCCAGCAGGCGCTTGATGACCTCGGTCGTGGGGCATGGGCGCGCAACGAGGCGCTGATCGAGAAAATGGCGCGCATCGACAGCCTGACAGAACGCGCTGATCTGCCCAAAGGCTGCATCACCATCGCAGTTGATGGCGGGGTCTTTGCGCTGCCGCTTGCCGATATCATTGATGTGGGTGAGGAAAAGGCGCGGCTCGAAAAATCGCTCGAAAAACTGGCCAAGGAACTTGGCGGTCTTAAGGGGCGTCTGAACAACCCGAAATTCGTTGCGTCAGCGCCCGAAGAGGTGGTGAACGAAAGCCGCACGCGTCTGGCACAGGGCGAAGAAGAGGTTGAAAAGCTCAATGCCGCTTTGGAACGATTGGCAGAACTGGCTTAATTCGAGTTTAAATTGGGGGCTGTTTTCTGGACCAGCATGGCAGTTGGCTGAAAACAGTGCCTTTAGGGAACCAGACGCTCGACTGCGCGCATCATCCCAAGGGATTTGTCATAGACCAGCGTAAGAATGCGCCGACCACCCGTACGGGTCGCAAGCGTTGGAAGTGTGCGGATAGCACCCGCTGCTGCGGTACTGACCAAAAAGCTACGCCGTGAAAGCTTCATGTGATATCGTTCCTTATTTGCGAACGATTCTCAAATAACAGCTGTTCACCGCGTTTCAACCCCTTGCCCAAGCACAATATTTACGTTTACGTCACGTATGACAGAAAAACGCCTAACCCCGCTTGCCGCCAGCCTTCCAGCAACAGTGCCGTTTGTTGGCCCTGAAACACAGGAGCGCGCGCGTGGCAGCACCTTTGCCGCCCGGCTAGGCGCGAATGAAAATGTTTTTGGCCCCTCGCCCAGCGCAATCAAGGCTATGGAACGCGCGGCGTCCGAAATCTGGATGTATGCAGATCCGGAAAGTTATGACTTGCGTGCGGCCCTTGCCGCACACCACGGGATTCCTTCTGAATGCATCATGGTGGGTGAAGGCATTGACGGATTGCTCGGCTATCTTGTCCGGCTGTTTGTCGGACCCGGTGACATGGTTGTTACGTCTGAAGGTGCTTATCCAACGTTCAACTATCATGTGGCTGGCTTTGGCGGTGCGCTGGTGACCGTTCCCTACAGGGGTGATCATGAAGACCCGGAAGCGTTGGTTGCAAGAGCCGCAGAGGTTGGGGCCAAGTTGATCTATCTTGCCAATCCGGACAACCCGATGGGCAGTTGGCATAGCGCCAAAACCATCCAAAGCGCGATTGAAAGGGTCCCCGCAGGCAGTTTGCTGGTGCTGGACGAAGCCTATGTCGAGCTTGCGGAAGATGGTGTTGCACCTGCATGGGATGTGGCGGACAGCAGAGTGATCCGTATGCGCACCTTTTCAAAGGCTTACGGAATGGCAGGTGCGCGCGTTGGGTATGCCGTTGGATCACCAGAGATCATTGCGGCCTTCAACAAGGTTCGCAATCATTTTGGCATGAACCGCGCAGCCCAGGCGGGTGCATTGGCGGCGCTGGCAGATCAGGCTTACCTTGAACAGACATGCCGCAACGTCGCAGACGGACGCGAACGCATAAGCCAGATTGCAGCCCAAAACGGTTTGGCTGCCCTGCCCTCTGCCACCAACTTTGTTGCAATCGATTGTGGTCAGGACGGCACCTTTGCAAAACGCGTATTAAGCGCGCTTGTTTCACAAGGTATTTTCGTGCGCATGCCCTTTGTGGCACCCCAAGACAGGTGCATCCGTGTATCCGCAGGCAGGCCGGATGATTTGGACGCTTTTGAGGCTTTTTTGCCAAAGGCACTGACAGAGGCGCGTGGCTAACACGATCGTGACTTTGAAAAATATTCCCGGGTGCAGTAGACTTACGTTAGCCAGCCCCGGACATGTCATGCACAACAGACCAGTCACACCTGTAGAAGACTTCACCAATCCATTTTTGGTGAGCTTGTTTGTTTTTCTGTTTTCAGCCCTGATCGCAATTTGGGCCGCCTACGGGATGATTCCCGCTCTGACACTTTCTGCGTTTCTGAATATCGGAATTAACCTCGGCAGCTAAGTCTCACTTACCACTGCATATCTTTGCGGCAGCTGCGAGCCCCCCGTCGCCGTGAGCGATACCAAGGTGTTTCATCCCAGCTTCAATCGCCCCAAGTGTTCCCAAAATCATATGCGCGTTCACATGCCCCATATGACCGACACGGAAATACCCGTGCCAGCTTGGGTCACCCGGGGGGGCCATACCCAACCCAATTCCAAGCGTCACGCCAAGATTTCCAGAAAGGTAGTCCCGCAGTGCGGTGCCGTCTGGCGCCCCGATGTGTACCGCTGTAACGGCATTACTTCGCTCTGCCGGATTGCTCACGTTCATTTTTGCCGGGCCTGATTGCGCCCAGACGTCAAAGGCTGCCCAGACCGCGCGGGCCAAAACGGCATGGCGATCCAAAACAGCCTCTAACCCCTCTTCATGCAGGATCATCGTTAACGCCTCGCGCAACCCAAAAAGATGATGCGTTGGCGCAGTGCCCTGAAAATATTGATAAAACATTTCCGGGTTGGCGCGCGGCACCCAATCCCAGTATGGCGAAACAGCGGGCAAGCTCGCGCGTTTCTCCGCCGCTTTTTCATTAAAGAAGACGAATCCCAACCCCGGTGGAGTCATCAACCCCTTTTGGCTGGCTGTAACGGCGACATCGACGCCCCATGCATCCATTTCAAACCGGTCGCATCCCATAGACGCGATGCAATCGACCATAAGCAAAGCAGGGTGCCCCGCCGCGTCGATCGCACGACGCAGTGCTGGGATATCGTTCTTGATCGATGTGGAGGTATCGACATGGGTACCCAGAACCGCCTTGATCTTATGTGCCTTGTCCGCCCGCAACACCTCGGCTATCTGATCAGTCTTCATTGCGTCTGATTTGCCAAAGTCGATCATTTCCACCTCGGCACCCAAGGCGCTCGCAACTTCGCCCCAGCCAAAGCCAAACCTGCCCGTGGCGGGCGCTAAAACCTTATCCCCCGGGGCGACTATGTTGGCCAGCGCCGCCTCCCAAGCTCCATGTCCATTGGCGATATAAATGGCTGCTTTGTGGTGGGTCCCTGCAAGAGTTTTCAGATCGGGAATCAAACCATCCACCATCTCTAAAAGTGGGCCGCTATATATGTTCGGCGCCGCACGGTGCATCGCCTGTAAAACACGATCCGGCATAATAGACGGGCCGGGAGCTGCAATAATATGGCGTCCATTCGAGAGAGTCATTTTTGAAATTCCAGATTCAGTTTCCAAAGACCTATGTGCCAAGGTAGCAATCGTCAATTGGGCCTGTTCGCTTGCGTGCTTTGACGGATCGGGCTAGACCTTCTGGGCAAAGGTCGGAAGAACAGGCAGCCCGTGACCGTTACCCCCAAAACATCCACCGACACTCAGGCCTACACCTCACGCCGGTTATTTTCGCGGCTGTGGCGGGATTATCTGGTCAAGCACAAGTACTGGCTGGTGCTTGCGCTGTTTCTAATGATTGTCGAAGGTAGCACCCTTGCATTGCTCGCGAAGATGCTGGAGCCACTTTTCGATGTGGTCTTTATTGGCGGAGATGCAGATGCGGTCTGGTGGATCGGGGGGATCATTTTTGGCCTGTTTGCGGTGCGCGGCTCTACCGATCTGATCAAGAAAACTGTGCTTGCCCGCGTGTCGCAAAAATCTTCGACCGAAATGCAAACCGAATTGTTACGCCACCTGCTTAGTCTGGACAGCGGGTTCTTTCACAAAAACTCGCCCGGGGCGTTGATGGAGCGGGTGCAGGGCGACACATTGGCAGTTCAGGGTGTCTGGGCCGTTGTAATTTCAGGCATTGGCCGCGATTTCTTCTCACTTGCATGGCTGTTTGCTGTCGCACTCTCGATAGACTGGTTGTGGACCTTGGTTGCAGTTATCTCGGTACCTTTGCTGATCCTGCCAGTTGGTATTTTGCAACGATACATCCGCCGCAAAACACAGCATATGCGCGAACAGGCCAGCCTGAGATCCACCCGTCTGGATGAAGTTTTTCACGGTATAAATCCGATCAAACTGAACCAGATGGAAAGCTACCAGATGGAACGATTTGAAAGGATCGTTGACAGGATCGTTCTGGCCGCAGTCAAAACCGAAGCGAGCCGCGCAATGATCCCGTCCTTGGTTGATATTGTCACGGGGCTTGGTTTCTTTTGTGTTCTCGTTATTGGCGGCGCAGATATCATTTCCGGCGAAAAATCTGTTGGTCAGTTCATGAGCTTTTTCACAGCGATGTCGCTGACCTTTCAACCGTTGCGCAGGCTAGGCGGTATTGCCGGAACATGGCAAGTCGCGGCAACCAGCCTGGAACGGCTCTATCGTTTGTTTGATGAAAAACCTTCGATCCTGCAACCAACGCATTCAACTGCAGAGATCAGGCCCGGCAATACCGAACTTCGCCTTGAAGATGTCCACCTTTCCTATGGTGATCTGCCAGCATTGAATGGCGCGAGCTTCATCGCTGAAGCGGGAAAAACAACAGCGCTGATTGGCGCATCAGGTGCCGGAAAAAGCACCATCTTCAATGTCCTGACCCGTCTGGTGGAGCCACAGTCTGGTCAGGTTACACTTGGTGGGCAGGCGATCAGCGGTTTTACCCTTGACGATTTGCGCGCACATTTTTCCGTTGTTTCGCAAGAAACGCCGCTGTTTGACGAAACAATCCGTGAAAACATTTTGCTTGGCCAACAAAACGTACCCGAAGATACGCTTAAAACCGCACTCGACGCTGCGCATGTTTCTGATTTTCTGTCTAACCTACCTGAAGGTTTGGAAACACACGCCGGACCACGCGGTTCGAACCTATCTGGCGGTCAACGCCAGCGCGTTGCCATTGCACGGGCGTTGCTACGTGATACGCCTGTCTTGTTGCTGGATGAGGCAACATCGGCACTGGATGCACATTCCGAAGCCGCTGTTCAGGAAGCACTTGACCGTTTAAGCAAGGGGCGCACCACATTGGTGATTGCGCATCGCCTTTCAACCATTCAATCCGCGGACAAGATCGTTGTAATGGATAGTGGTCGTGTTGTTGACGAAGGCACACATAATGAGCTTTTAGATCGTGGCGGCATTTATGCTGACCTCTATGCATTGCAAGTGAAATCTGAAACCAACTAAAGACGTCCGGATGTTCCTAACGGCGGTTGTAAGATTGCGATAATTTTTCGGGGTCTACACCGAGGAAATATCGGGTCAAAACAATTAGGTTGCGCGCACCACGCCGCAACCACCCCTCGGCCTTGTAACGCGACGCTCCGGTTTTGGCCGTCGCTGGCAAGATTCTGACCCGCTGTGGCAAAGCACGGACAAGAGCCACGTCTTCCATGAGAGGGATATCAAGATAGCCGCCAACGGCGTCATAATCTTCGCGCCTGATCAGAAGCGCCTGATCGCCATACGGCAATCCAAAAAACCGTGTTCGGAAATTGGCCCATCCCGCAACAAACCACGCCATCACACCCGTTGTATCAAACTGCAACTGGAAAGAGGCTGGTCCGGTGTGCGCCTTTATATGTTCTTGGACAATCTCTGACCACCCGGCGGAAAGCTGGGTGTCCGCATGCAAAAACAGCAACCACTCACCTTTGGCCGCGTCGGCACCACGACGCAACTGCCCGCCGCGCCCCGCCGCTCCTTTAATGATCTCGGCACCCGCTTCACGGGCGATGAGCAAGGTTTCATCTGACGAGCCCCCATCGGTCACCACGAGCTCACGGATGAGTCCCGCTGAAATCCCTTCAATCAGTGACGCAAGTGTCACACCAAGCACTGGTTCGGCATTCAGCGTCGGAATTACAAGACTTATTGGTGCACGCATCTGCTTTCCTTATCCTGAGCTTCCTATATTACATCCTATGCGAATGGGGACTGGAAAATGACTGGCGAAGCTGCACAAAACCGTAAACTCTTTGAAATCTCTGGCCCGGATCGGGTTCATTTTCTGCAAGGGCTTGTAACCAATGACGTTGAGAAGCTTTCTTCCGGGCTTGTCTATGCAGCTTTGTTGACGCCGCAAGGCAAGTACCTTGCTGATTTCTTTTTGCTCGAGCGAGGTGATGCAATCATCCTCGATGTTGACGCCTCTCTGGCTGATGACCTGATCCGCCGGCTGACAATGTACCGCTTGCGCGCCCAAGTCACGATCACGCCTTCGGCTCTGCATGTTTCCCGGGGGCTGGGAACACCGCCTGACGGCGCTTTACCCGATCCGCGCCATGCCGCACTGGGATGGCGGCATTACGCTGACGCACCCGGCGACACACCAGAGATTGATTGGGTTGCGATCCGCGTTGCCCATTGCATTCCTGAAACGGGAATAGAGCTTACTCCTGATACATTCGTACTTGAGGCTGGCTTTGAGCGTCTGAACGGTGTCGATTTCCGTAAAGGGTGCTATGTCGGTCAGGAAATCGCAGCGCGGATGAAACATAAAACGGAACTACGTAAAGGGCTAACAACTGTAACGCTAAAGGGAAGCGCACCGGTTGGCACATCTATTTTGGCTGACGGCAAACCCGCAGGAACCATTTTCAGCCAGTCAGGAGACCGCGCAATTGCCTTTTTGCGATTTGACCGCGCCAAAGGAAACATGCTGGCGGGCGATGCAACGGTGACTTATCCCTGAGATTTCCCCCGTTCAGATGTGGAAAACTGGTGTAAAACACGGTTCCTGATCAATCGAAACGATGTAAAACAATCGACTTGCGCGAACTCAAGACGGCAAAAACAGGCCCTGTGTATAACTGCATAGCATTCCCGTTAACGAACGTATAAACACCGTTTCATTCTTAATTTGGAGAAACCTCAGTGTTGGATATAGAATCAGTACGGGAAACACTCTCAAAGCATTTCGACTTGGCGCCTTCCCTTGAAAAAGCTGAGGCAACAAAAGACATTTACGAGACGACTGATCGTGTCATTTCACCCGCGGATTGGGCGATCTTTGCTCCTTACGTGATCGAAATTAACCGCCTAAAGAAAGAGCGTAACGCTGTCATTCTGGCGCATAACTACATGACGCCGGAAATTTACCACGGCGTTGCGGATTTCGTGGGTGACAGCCTGCAATTGGCGATCAAGGCAACCGAGGTCGAAAACGACGTGATCGTGCAATGCGGCGTGCATTTCATGGCAGAAACCTCAAAAATCCTGAACCCGTCCAAGAAAGTACTTATCCCTGATTTAAAGGCGGGCTGTTCGCTGGCAGAATCCATCACCGCCGAAGGTGTTGCAGAGATGCGCGCGAAATACCCCGGTGCACCGGTTGTTTCGTATGTAAATACCACGGCCGAGGTGAAAGCCGCCTCTGATATTTGCTGCACGTCTGCCAACGCATTGCAGATCGTCGAGGCAATGGAAGGCGACACTGTAATCATGACGCCAGATCAGTTTTTGGCACAGAACGTCGCCGCGCTAAGCACAAAAAACATTGTCTGGTGGGCTGGTAGCTGCATCGTTCATGAACTTTATACAGCCGAGGACATCCGCGCTTACCGCGAGTTTGAACCAGATACCATAGTCATTGCGCACCCTGAATGCACCCCTTCTGTTGTTGCAGAGGCGGATTTCACGGGTTCGACCAGCGGCATCGTTGACTGGATTCACAAAAACAAACCCGCAAAGGCAATGCTGGTTACCGAATGCTCCATGGCAGCCAATATTTCGGATGAGTTGCCAGAGGTTGAGTTCGCCAAGCCCTGCAATATGTGCCCTTTCATGAAAAAGATCACGCTCGAGAAAATCCTCTGGTCGCTCTACAATATGGAGCACGAGGTGGTCGTCGACCCTGAAATCGCTGCAAAAGCACGGTTAGCGGTTGAACGCATGATTGACCTCAGCAAATCGCTCGTGAAGTAGGCGGCACAGATTGTGACTCCGCCAATCCACACCAACCGGATTATCATCGTCGGTGCGGGTCTCGGTGCGCTTTACGCAGCGCTGAAACTGACCCCACGCCCGGTCTTGATGATCTCGCCCGAAACTTTGGGTGAAGGCGCAAGCTCTGCCTGGGCACAGGGTGGTGTTGCTGCGGCGATGGGCAAAGGTGACACGGCAGCCCTGCACGCGGAGGACACCGTTAAAGCGGGTGCCGGGACAGTAGACGCCCGTGTCGCGCGTCAGGTGACGGAGGAGGCACGTGCGCATATCGCAGCACTTACCCGGCTTGGAACGCCGTTTGATCGCGATGAAGACGGTGGATATGTTCTGTCACGCGAAGCCGCCCACAGCTTTGCCCGTGTTGTACGCGTCCACGGCGATCAGGCGGGCCGTGAGATCATGGAAGCGCTGATTGCAGAGGTGGAGCAGACGCCATCGGTTCAGGTGATGGAAGGTGCGCTAGCCACCCGCTTAGAGGTGAGAGACGGTAATGTCAGAGGGATCTGGATACAGAGTTCGTCAAAAGACGCCTCCAGACCTGTTCTCATTTCCGGGTTGGCCTATCTGCTTGCCGGTGGTGGCTCTGGTGGGCTTTTCGCGCTCACGACCAATCCGCCACGCATCAGAGGGCAGGTTATTGGCTTTGCTGCACGCGCCGGTGCAATGATGGCCGACACAGAATTCGTTCAGTTTCATCCGACCGCTCTAGACGTGGGTAAAGACCCGGCACCGCTTGCGACCGAAGCGCTGCGTGGGGCTGGTGCCACGCTCATCAACAAAGACGGTAAGCGGTTTATGCTTGATGTTCACCCTGACGCTGAACTTGCCCCGCGCGACATCGTTGCACGCGCGATCTTTGCACAGACCCAAGCCGGAATGCGGCCGATGCTGGATACGCGCGATGCGATAGGTACGAAAATTATTGAGGAGTACCCGGCCGTCGCCAAATATTGCGAGGACGCAGGGATTGACCCTGTGACAGAGCCTATTCCTGTCGCAGCGGCCGCACACTACCATATGGGTGGTATCGATACGGCAGCAGACGGGCGCGCGAGCCTTGGGAACCTATGGGTCTGTGGTGAGGCAAGCTCGACAGGTTTGCACGGTGCGAACAGGTTGGCATCAAACGGGTTGCTAGAAGCACTGGTTTACGCGCGCAGTTGCGCGGAAAGCATTGTTGGCAGCTTAAGCGTGGAACCTGCAAAAGCCGCTGACGCAATCTCGGTGAAATTTAAAACTGGCGGGACTGCCCCAAAACCGGAACTGGTCGCCAAACTACGTAAAACAATGACAGATAATGTTGGCGTCGTGCGCAATGCTGCGGGATTGAAGAAGGCCCTGCTGGATATTGCTGCTCTGGAAGCAACTGATAAAGACTGCGACCCGTTTCTAAACATGACAGCGACCGCAACGCTAATCGCTGCGGCCGCACTCTTGAGAAAGGAATCGCGAGGCGGACATTTCCGGGACGATTTTCCCGATGCGAAGCCCGATATGGCGCATCGAAGCCACATGACACTGGAACAGGCGATGAAAGTCCGAACGAAAATTTTGAGGAAGCACAATGACCATAGCGTATAGCACCCTCCCGGACCTTATACTTGAGCCTCTGGTCCGAAATGCCCTTACCGAGGATTTGGGGCAATACGGCGACGTCACCACCAGGTCTGTCATACCTGAAGACACAGAGTATCAAGCCCGGATCAATGCCCGTGCCTCGGGTATCGTGTCTGGGATGCAGCTCTCCTCAATCGCGTTTCGTCTCGTTGATCCGACCTTGCAGATAGAAACCAAGCTTTCGGATGGCAGCGCTTGCGACCCCGGTGATACGCTGATGACAATCAGCGGCAAGGCCGCATCAATTTTAATGGCTGAACGCGTTGCACTTAATTTTGCAGGTCGCTTGTCAGGTATTGCAAGCTTAACCGCCCGATTTGTTGCAGAAACCAAGGGCACAAAAACGCGCGTAACCTGCACCCGCAAAACGACACCGGGCCTCAGAATTGTCGAAAAGCAAGCCGTGCTGCACGGTGGCGGTTTTAACCATCGCTTTGGGCTAAGTGACGCGATCCTGATAAAAGACAATCACATCGCAGCGGCTGGCGGCGTCAAAGCCGTGTTAGAGCGTGCCAGAACAGTCGCATCGCATATGATGCGCGTAGAGATCGAAGTGGACACTCTCAGCCAGCTTGAGGACGTGTTGTCAACAAAAGGTGCGGATGTGGTGTTGCTGGATAATATGGATACGCCAACCCTGGCGCAGGCCGTCAATATGGTTGGTGATCAACTGACTACTGAGGCGTCGGGCAACATGACGCTTGACCGGATTGCAGAAGTTGCCGCGACAGGCGTTGATTACATTTCTTCCGGTGCGCTAACCCACTCTGCCCAAACACTGGATCTGGGTTTGGATTTTTAAAGGCCGCTTGGCGATTTATTGTGATGAGGGGCAAAAAAAAGGCGCTCTTGGCGCCCTTTTTATTTCACATTTTACCGGAATCCAGAACCAAAAATCAGGCTCTTTCAGCATATTCCATTGTCTCGGTGTTCACGATGATATCTTCGTCCTGACCCACGAAAGGTGGCACCATGACTTTGACACCGTTGTCCAGAATTGCTGGCTTGAAACTATTGGCCGCTGTCTGGCCTTTTACGACGGGCTCCGTCTCGACAATTTTACAGGTTACCTTTTGCGGTAATGTTGCGCTTAGCGCTTCGTCTTCGTGGTATTCGATAACTGCAATCATACCGTCCTGCAGGAATGGGCGGCGTTCCCCCAGAATATCGGCGGGTAGTTCGATCTGCTCATAGGTTTCGGAATCCATAAACACCAGCATACCGTCATTTTCATAGAGGAAAGTCTGATCTTTCTGCTCAAGCCGGACGCGCTCAACTTTGTCGGCAGAACGGAAACGTTCGTTAAGTTTGGACCCATTACGCAGGTTCTTCATTTCAACTTGAGCAAACGCGCCACCCTTACCGGGTTTCACATGGTCCACCTTTACAGCCGCCCAGAGACCATCGTTGTGTTCCAGTACATTGCCTGGACGAATTTCGTTACCGTTGATCTTTGGCATATCGTTTAAACCTTGAGAAAATCTTGATCCGAGTTGGGCAGCACCTATATATTGGTGGTAGTTAGCTTGCAAGACGACGAGATAAGGTATGCTGCAGAGAAAGCTATGCAGTGAGTGCATGGCTGACATTCCGAAATTGGGATACCGAATCGCAGTGTTTTCGTCGTATTCAACGCTACGCCACAAAATGCAAGAGCAAGAATAAAAAGGACGACGAGATGCTTGATTTCGTTGACGGCACAGCTTTCAACCACGAACAGGGCAACCGCGCAAAGAAACTTTTTGCGGCGGTGGTTCTGGCTGCACTGGATGATGCCATTGCAGATGACAAGAAATATGGTAACGGCCCCGAGCAAATTGCACGTTGGGCACGGTCACGCGACGGACGCGAAGTTCTGTCATGTGCCGGGATTGACCCGAACGAACGCGTTGTCGACGGGTTGATGGATTTTGTTTCGAAAGGTGTTCGCACCTCTGTTGCGCTATCGCGCGAAGAAAGTGAACGTCGCAGTCAACAAGCCGAAGCTGCCTAATACATTTCTGACTGATTGAGAATGACGCGCCCATTTCAGGGCGCGTTTTTCGTTTGCATGGGCGCCACCTTTAAATCTGGCTGCTCGCACCTCTCTGAAGCATTTCCAGAGGGTGATTTAATACCTAAAACCTCGTCTGCTTGATTAAGAGCCCGTGGTGCCGGCGCAATGCAGACCACTCACCTCTTTCCCCTCACTAACGTCGCTTGTAAGAAACGATGAGGAGGAGTCGCGCAAATGGCCAAAGCAATCATGATTCAGGGGGCTGGATCAAACGTCGGGAAATCGATGATCGTTGCTGGCTTGGCGCGTGCCTATTCGTTGCGTGGGTTAAAAGTGCGCCCATTCAAACCGCAAAACATGTCGAACAATGCCGCCGTTACGTCTGATGGCGGGGAAATCGGCAGGGCTCAGGCACTTCAGGCGCTGGCAGCTGGCGTGCCGCCCCACACAGATATGAACCCGGTTTTACTAAAGCCGGAAAGCGAAACTGGCGCTCAGATTATTTTGCGCGGTCAGCGCCTGTCTACACTGCGTGCACGTGACTATGCAAAAGTGAAGCATGACCTTCTACCCGCAACACTTGAAAGCTTTGGCAGGTTAGCCGCCGAGGCTGATCTGGTCTTGATTGAAGGTGCGGGAAGCCCGGCAGAAATCAATCTTCGGAAGGGCGACATCGCCAATATGGGATTTGCTGAAGCCGCAGATGTGCCAGTGGTGCTGGTTGGGGACATAGACAGAGGCGGCGTCATTGCGCAGATCGTCGGGACCCACACAGTTTTACCAGCGGACGACCGAGATCGGATTGTGGCGTTCCTTATCAACAAGTTTCGTGGCGATGTCAGCTTGTTTGACGATGGGCTGGCCGAAATCATTCGCCGGACGCACTGGTCTTCGCTCGGCATTTTACCGTGGTTCGAGGGTGCCTCACGCCTGCCCGCCGAAGATGTGATGGATATCAGATCGACTGAAAAAGGTGCATTCAAGGTTGCGGTGCCGCGCTTGTCGCGCATTGCAAACTTCGATGATCTCGACCCGTTGTCGATGGAACAAAACCTCAGCATTGATATGATTGAAGCAGGTCGTGCACTGCCAGGAGATGCGGACCTGATCCTGATCCCCGGTTCAAAGTCGACGATCGCTGATCTTGATTTTTTTCGTGCACAAGGATGGGATATTGACCTCAAGGCACATGTGCGCCGCGGCGGCCATGTGCTTGGAATTTGTGGCGGCTACCAAATGCTCGGGCGTGAAATCATTGACGAAGATGGTCTCGAAGGACGTGCCGGGCGATATGCTGGCCTTGGGTTGCTAGACGTCGTGACCGTAATGAAACCTGAAAAGAGACTGGCATTGACCGAAGCGACTTATCTGACGACGGGCGACAAGATTGAAGGCTATGAAATCCATATTGGAAGCACAGAAGGCCCGGACTGCGAAAATGGATGGTTAGGCCTTTCCGGACGCACAGAAGGGGCAGCCAGCGCAAATGGCCGTGTGCGTGGGTGCTATCTGCATGGTTTGTTCAGCTCTGACAGTTTTCGATCAGCATTCCTGAGCGAACTTGGTGCCGAGGCGGGTAATACTTCTTACGACGCTGATGTAGAAACAACGCTGGACGCACTGGCCAACCATCTGGAAAGCCATCTAGACCTTGATATGCTGTACGCTCTTGCCAGAGATGTTTAGTCGAAATCGCGCGCAGCCATCGCGCGGTGGATTTCGCGGCGTACCAGTTTGCGCACATTCCGTGTAATGCGTTCCCCGAGCGAGCCCTGTAGTTCCTGACGAACAATTTCGCTGACCAAATCCCGAAGCGCCTCTTCGTCGATGACAGAATCTTCTTCGTCAAAGAAACCTTCTTTTTCGGCGATCATTGCTTCCTCGTTCAGAGTATCATCTTCGTAAAATTCTGACTCATCGGCGGCCGTGTCTTGTTCAGAATCCTCAGTGTTTTCAGGTGCCTCTGCGTTTTCAGATACGTCAGCAAGTTCATCTTTAACGTCGCGCGAATCTTCTGGTGTCGCGTTTACAAGACGCGCTGCTATTCCTGGAACTTCATCCGGGGTTTCTTCGTCAGGTTCCGAACCATCTGGCTCCCATTCGTCAGCCTGTCCACCAACAGCCGCCTCTAGCTCGGCTATCGTCATTTCAAGCGCGCTCAGCGCATCCCGGTCGAATACGATTTCGGCTGCATCAGGTTCTGCATCGACCCATTCTTCAACCGTTTCTGGTTCCTCTTGCGCTTCTGCGTTGTCTTCGGCGACCAAGGCAGCAACAGCGGTGTCTTCAGAATCCTGCTCGGCTTCGGACTCAGCTTCTTCGGTATCGCTCTCGGCCTCGACTTCTTCGGAAACGTCCTCAGCTTCGGCTTCTACGGCAGCGTCCTCAGCCTCAACTTCTTCGGCAGCGTCTTCAGCGTGGACTTCTTGAGTGTGATCTTCGCTTTGCTCTGCTTCTGTTTCTTGCAGGGCTTCGTCTACAGTCTCTGTGTCTTCATCGGCTTCAACCTGATCGTCAGATTCGCTCTGCATTTCCTCAGATTGTTCATCCTCGCTGACATTTTCTGGATTCTGATTCTCTACCGTTTCGTCCTCTGTATTGTCTTCAGAACGATCTTCGGAGACTTCAGCGCCTGAATCTTCGGTCACTTCTTCTGGCGCTTTTTCAGCAGAATCGTCTTCTGACTTATCTTCTGAACTCACCCGAAAAGCCGGTGTCAGCACAAGCTTGCTGCGGACACGTTCTTTGCGTTTTTGGCTAAAAGCATCAGTTTCGGCCTGCGGCGCAGGCTTAACTTCTTCGCTTACAAGTCTGCGTATAGAGGAAAGTACATCCTCAATTTCAGCATTCGTTACTGGATCTGACATGGGTTTTCCCGCTTACGCCTCGCTTGGATTGTAGCCTCAGGTGAAGCTTCGCACAACTAATAGTGTGAATTCTAACGTCAAAACTCTAGTTACGGCCAGTTCTGCGTAACAGGCTATCGAGTCGTGTGCCCTGTTCGCTTACAGGGCGTGAAGGCGCATTGCGTACCGCATTGTAGTATTCTGCCGGATCATAGGTCGTAACCCCAAGACCCAGATGTTTGACTGTCAAATATCCCATCGACGACAAAAGCTGATATGCCGCGACCTGCGCATCTGTCTCTGCAGAAATGCGATTAGCCTGAGCGTCGAGCAGTTCCTGTTCTGCATCCAGCACATCAAGCGTGGTACGTGCGCCTAACGTCGCTTCCTCTTTGGTACCAAGATAAGCAATACGCGCTGCTGTAATCTGCCGGTCAGTGGCCTCGATGCTCGCGCGCGCCACAAGCAAAATGGCCCAGGCGTTCCCAACATTCTGAACAACTCTGTCACCTGCAAGATGCAACTGCGCCCGACTGCCATCGCGGTTCGCAATCGCGGAGCGTTGCAAAGAGCGAAGTTGCCCCCCTTGATATATGATGCCACCTAAATTGAGGCCGATACTCGAAGTGTTGGTGCCATCATCATCAACCTGGGCATCAGCACCGAGGCTGAGCGTCGGGCTCATCTGCGTGCGTGCGCGTTGAACGTTAAGTTCCGCAACAGTGACCAAACGCTGCGATTCACGAATATCAGGGTGGTTCTGCAACGCGATAGCCCGTGCGCTATCGAGTGATGCGGCGGTTTGGGGTGCCGCGGGTGGCGGTGCCAACTGACCCGGATAACGACCAATTGCTGCGTTATATTCTTCACGCGCCTGTGCAAGACTGCCCTGCGCAGCAGCAAGGTTGGCTCGCGAAGCGGCAAGGCGGGCTTCTGCGATTGCCACATCTGTCCGGGTAACTTCACCAACTTCAAAACGGTCTTGGGCGGCCCTCAGTTCCTGCGTGATCAAACGTACATTGTTTTCGCCCAGCGCAACAAATTCGTCTTCACGCCGTACGTTCATGTAAGCTTCCACTGCTCGCTGAAGCACTTGCTGTTCAATCGCGATCAACGCTTCGCGTGTTGCGAGAACAGTTTCTTTTTTCGCCTCCAAGGCAAGTTGTCTTCGGCCAAAATCATATAGCGTCAGATCTGCGGACAAAGAAAGAGAAGATGAAAGCCTGTCACCGACAACTGAATCTGAGGAGTTGTAGCTTGTTCCACCCGCATAGCTAATGACCGGGCGCAAGGTTGAGACCGCCTGCGCGACATCCTCGTCGGCGGCACGAAGAACAGCCCTGTTCTGATCCAGCAAGCCGCTGTTTTGATAAGCCGAAACCAGTGCGTCAGTCAGCGTTTCAGCAGCCGTAACAGAAGGCAACGTCAAGGAAATGGCGACTGCAACCGACCACAACAGGCGACCTTTAACTTTTGGCAACATACCGACCTCCTGACCCGCGAAAATCCGCCAGCGCACCAATATCAAAGGGCGAACACCCGCTTCTTTTCAAAGCCCGGCAAAACAGGTGCAGAGGCATTAAAGGAAAACCGCCAGCTTATCTGGCCATCGATTTTATATCCTACCCGGACAACACCAAGCGCATCTTCCATGAAAAGTGCGCAGAGTCTGCCGCCTTCTTTCAATTGATCAAGAATCGCTGGTGGAACTTCGGCAACGCCGCCCTGAATTGTAATCACGTCATAAGGGCCGTGCTTTGGTGCGCCAACTGTTAATGCTGCTTCGACAACCGCCGCATTATCGATACCGTTTGATGAAAGGAGGGACTGCGCTTCACCAGCCATGCCCTCGTTCTCTTCAACGGCGACAACCGCTTCGGCCATACGTGCAATAACCGCTGCCGAATAGCCCAAACCACAACCGATATCGAGAACAAGTTCATCAGACTGAATGTTCAAAGCGTCGAGCATTTTGGCAAGTGTGCGGGGCTCAAGCATAACGCGACCGCCACCAAGCTCTAAGTTTTCGCCAACATAAGCGGCTTCTTTCATGTCGTCGGGAACAAAAGCTTCCCGGGCAACAGACAGCATTGCATCTATGATTGGAAATTTCGTTACATCCGACGGCCGAACCTGAGTATCCACCATCATTGTGCGTCGAGAAGAATAATTGCTCATTTCTAAACTCATTCGTCTAGTTTCCTTGCTAACGTCTTGCCATAGAACCTATCCAACAGCAACCTGTCTAGATACCCGATAGCGCCTTGCACCTCAAAAAATCCATGCTATAGAAAGCCCTACCCTTCGGCGAGTTGGCGGAGTGGTGACGCAGCGGATTGCAAATCCGTGTACACCGGTTCGATTCCGGTACTCGCCTCCAAACAAAATCAATGACTTAGTGGCTAGTGCCGCGTGTGCCACGAACTAAGTCTAAACAAATGTCTAAACATTCTGTTTTTGTTCTGTTCGCTCTAGTGCCGCAAGCCGCAGTTTGCGCAGCTCCTCAATCCGCCTGCCCAAGAAACCACAGAAGGAAGATCGACAAGAAGGGGCTTCCAAGAAACGCGATCAAAACCCATGCAAATGGTTCACGACCGCGAGCGCGCGCCATGTCCGCTGGGATTGCAATAAATAGCTGATACATAAGCCACACAGCAAAGATCATAGCAAAAAAGGCAATGACCGCCCCTAAAGTACTTTCCATTCCGTTCCTCTCAAACAGATTGATACAACAAGACAAAAACTCGATATCGGCTCACCGACCTCTTTGACTGTTACGACGCCTTTGGGCTTCGACAGCCCGCACCTTCTGTCTGACCTTTTTAGTGTAGTGCAGGACCATCGCCGGACTTTGCCCAGTGACCGAGGCGACCAGATCGTCGCTACAGCCCGCCTCAACAAGCTCGCAGGCGGCGTTGTAGCGCCAGCTATGAATATCATAGCGAACTGCCCCAATGCGCTCCCTAACGTTTCTGATAGCCTGCGAAGCCCCGCGATAGGACCAGCGATTAGTTCCCCGTTCATTGGTCAGGATGAACACCGAATGGCGACTGGCCGCGTCCAAGGCAACTTGTGGCTCTGGCAGGATTGGAACCCAGAGTTCCTTGCCGGTCTTGTTTTGACGAATGACAAAACCACCTTCCTCAATGTCAGACCAACGCATTTCCAATACATCGCCGATGCGTTGCCCTGTGCCGACGCAAAGTTCCATCACAAGCCGTTCTCGCGTCCCCAGCAAACACGCATCCCGAAACGCTTGCAAAAGCTCTTGCGGCCAGGGTTCCCGCTCCTGCTTTTCCGTTTTGATCTCAGAGACACTCTTGGCCGGATTGCTCTCCCGCCAGCCGAGGTCAACGCAATGCTCCATGATTATGCGCAGAACGCGCAGAGAGTAATTCGCGAAGTATGGTTTTTCCGCATTTGCATCACGAAGCCGGATCACATCCTTGCGCTTCATGTTGGCTGGATTGGCATCCGCCATGATCGACAAGAAAAAATCGAGATATTTGTCATAATCCAGTGCGGTTCGTGGCTTGAGCCGCTTATAACGAGGTGACTTTCGGTAATTTTGGATCAGCACCGAGAAATTGCGCACATTGACCCGTTTCGGCTCCGCGTGCCCCGCGAGAATGTCCGCGTACTCTTTCCAAAACTCCGGCGTGCCAAATTCGTTCTGGAATTTTCTGGACTGCCAGCCGCGACGTTGGAAATAAATCCCGTTGCGTTGGCGATAGACATGCTTAGGAAGTTCACGCTTTGCCATGACGCATTTCTATCCTCTCAAATTCATCGACGGTTGGAACACCTTCGAATTTCACTTCGATCCGCCGACCTTCGACCACAACAGACGAGACAGACTTTCCCGCGCGCTCCAGCGCTTGGAGCAATCTGATTGCCTTCTGTTCCGTTGTTGTTGCCGAACTCACTGTCAGCCCTTTCCGTTGCAACGATTTGCGCGTCCGATGGGACGAATGGGACGAAGCCCATGCAAACCACTGTGAAAGGATTCTACGACAACGGATTCACGGCTGACAAACCCCCCTCTTTACTGACACCCTTGGTGCCTCGCTCCGTGGGCCACCCAAAAAGGGTTCAATTCCAAGCGGATATCAGGTAATTGCGAACCATTCGCAATTACCTGAAATATTTCACCCTGATATTGTGATCTCTGCAGCGCAGTTTTTTAGACTGACCGGACCCAGAGCCTCCACTCAAACAATCGCAAATGTTTCAATTACAAGGGTGTCAGTAAATGTATACAGGAACAAGGGGTAGTGTGGATCGGGGCCGGTCTCACCCCCTCCAATACTTGGAGTTTCCGGGGGTAAGACCTTTGCGCTAAGACGCTAATTTATATGTGGTTTATCCTGTTCCGCGCCACGGCTGTAGGTCGCCAATGAAATTGAAAAAAGAGTGATGAAAAACCGGATGAATAACATTACTGCCAGACGAATGATGTCAAGGCTCGTCTTGAAATAGTGAAATGGGAGCCGTTTTGTCATTCACGACGCCAAGCGGACACCTTGTCCTTCTCAAGCTTGTTTGACCTTTCTACGCACTTATGAGCCCTATTCTGGCAGCGGCATTCTAAGCACGCGGTCTTCCAGAGAACGACCGCGCCCGCCGCTGAACCCGGCGAAATCGCGACCACCGCGATATTGAGGGCCTTTACCGCGGCTTCCATGATCAGAGTCATCACCGTGATCATCTCCCGATGTGTGATCGTCCCCATGATCGTCACCGCCAGACGCGTGATCGTCGCCATCAGCGTGATCATCACCGCCGGACGCGTGATCGTCGCCATCAGTGTGATCATGATCATCGTCAGACCCACCGTGTGTTGTATCTGATCCAGAATGCCCACCACCGCCGCGTCCCGAACCGCCTTGCCCTGCACCGGAAGAATGGGATTGTGCACTGGCCGAGGTCGAAACCATGAATCCGGCTGCGATGAATGTACATCCACTCATCAATAACGCGCGACGATCGATCAGGTTGGTCATCTTATGGCTCCTTTAGAAAGTGGATAGGCCGAGAGTTTAACCCCGACCCATCGTGTTTTTTAGTTTGATACCTCAAAGGGACGGTACTTCAAACTCGTGGATGAAGTTCACCACTGTCCGTGCGTCGTCCGCTGCAGTTGTGTAGGCAGCAAGATCGCCCGAGGCGGTTACATCAACCGACCCAAAGACGGTTTCGAAGACATCAATTACAGTTGGCACAAAACTTCCGTCAGGTTGTTCCACCAGAACCTCAACCGTTGTTCCATCATAGGTGTCAGATCGGTCATAAGAGAAGCTGGAATAATCGACGACCGAGTAAGTCACATCTCCCGTGCTCACTGTGTTGATGCCGAGAAACAAATCAATGTATGCGATTTCGTCCGTCGTGAAAGCGCTCGTTTTGTCGGTCGCCGCTGCAAGAAAGACTGCTGACGCAGCAAGATCTTCAGCTGTGTACGTTCCATCGACCAAGAAATCATACTCTGTTCCGGGAAGATCATCGACACCAGGAATGCTGCCGTCTGTCATCAACGCAACATAGATCGCAAGGTTTTCAAGCGGAGAGTCGATGGTTTTGGCTACACCGTCCACCGTCAAAACAAGACGCCCTGCAGCATCGACAGACAAGTCGGTCGCGCTATTCAAAAGAGTAATAACTTCGTCAGCGCGTTTATCCAGAACACTAGTCGGCGCACGACCAACATTCAGTCGCCCTAGTTCAACTTCCACCGTCAGGCTTTCGTCAAGTGGATGGCCTTCGTCATCCAAGGGGATCAGGTTGCCATCCACGTCGAGTGGCTGAACCCAGCCTTCTGCCGTAAGGATCGGAACACCGTCATCGTAGCGCAAAATTACAAATAGATCCCCGAAGTCGTCTCCTTTCTTAGAGCCGGACGTGGGTGGTTGGCCACCGCCAGCACCGTCTTTTCCGCCTGCTTGTCCAGCCCATTCTGGGCGATCGGAATCATCGGAACCATCGTCAGCGGCGGGGTCAACTGCGTCCATGCCTGTGAGGTCCCGAAAGATACCACCAAGACCCTGACCGCCGCGACCACCCTGGCCGCCAGCACCCTTACCGGCACCACCTTGGCCATTGCCTTGACCACCACCTTGTGCTTGTTCGCCGCTGCCTTGACCAGCAGCGAAGGCAAAATCAGGTGCTATAGAAGAAGCAGCGAGCGCGATGGCAGCACATCCCGTAATGAGAGATGCTCTCAGAGAGATTTTTGAGAATGTTTTAGAAATCATAATTTCTACTCCTTTGGTTTTCCAAATAATCGAACTAGAAAAGCGCGAGAAAATCCCGTGTGCCTTTTCGAAGGCAGCATTTCACAAATTTACATTCAAAAATTGATATATATCATCTGAAGGTGGTTAAAATTGAAAAAACATGGGCTGCAGCCCTGAAAGCGATTACTTCACAACTGCAGCCAAGCTTTGTTCTTAGAATTGATAGCTGAGACCAACCCGAAACAGGTTTTCCGATGTGTCAAACTGATCGACACCAACGCCGTAATCCACCTGATGGGCGTCATAGTTGGTATGGGTATAATCAAGCCGAAGGTGGGTTTGCTGGCTCACAGAAAGTTCTACGCCGCCGCCAATGCGGACTCCGGTGAGATAGTCGTCCTGGTCAACCAGATTGCCAGAGAATTGGTAGTTGGTATTGAACTTGGAGCGAACCAAACCGGCCCTTCCGTAAATCAGAACTGACTCGTTCACCACATACCCCGCGCGCAGCGTTGCACCGACGGTGCCTAATTTTTCGACTGAGTAAATACGGCCAACAGGATCACGTTCGATATTCCAGCCCGCTGAAGACAGCTCTAGCTCAGCCTCGCCACCAATGTAAAAGGAGCCAAACTGATGCCCATAACCGCCAAACACGCCAGATGTTAATCCCTGCCCTGATCGTGTCGCAACCAAGGTAAACGGAGGCGAACCACCACCGGGGACTCTTGGCCCTGAATTTTCGCTTTGCAAAGTGCCGTGACCCAGTTGCCCACCAGCATAGAAGCCCGCAAAGTCGACCGGTTCGACCTCAACTTCGTCTTCTGCGCCGAATAGATAAAGTAAACCGAAGCGGGCGACACCTTCTACATTTGCAAAATTGTCATTATTCACACCGCCTAAAGGAGCCCCAATCTGGTAGTCTTCAAAGGCTCTGATCTGGTACTCCATCCGACCAGACAAGCCACCGCCAAGCGGAAACTCGGCACCCAGACCAACGTTAAACCCAAGCTCACGGTCACTAACCGCTGCTTGGTTGGTAAGTGTCTGATAGCGGCTTTCAAATTCAGCAGAAGTGACGCCGAATCTGCCGTATAGGAGGTTGCCGCCCTTTGTTCTAAAACCGGCGATGCCACTCAAGCCATAGGAGTCACCTGCTTTAACAGAATAGTTGCGATTGCCAACATGGGTCCATTCAGCGTCACCTGTTTCGATCTCGGCCTCAACGCCAAGAACAAGTTGTCCGAAATTGGCACGATACCCGGCAAACACGCCGCCGACCAATCCGCGATCACCAAAATCTGCAGTAAGGTTGCCGCCAGCACCGCGCGGGCCATCCAGCTTGGTTTGCAAGGCACTATCGCCGATCTGTACGCCAACGTAAGTTTCAGTTGAACTGGCGGAGGCGGTGCTGTTGGCACGTTCCTGATAACGTGGCTGAAGTTCCGCTCCCACCCCGAGATATATGCGATGCTCGTCAAATTCGGCACCAGCGACATCTGACAATCTCTGCCGGAAAGCATAGTCAGCGTCGACGTAAACTTTGGGATTAATGTAGTAACGCAGCCCGACGCCGGTTTCTGTGAGATGGTCCGTCCGACCAACACCTTGGTAGTCGTTTTCTGTCAGAAAGAAGTAGCTGGCTATGGACATGTTCTGCGCCACACGATGTCGGATACGCGCACCTGCAGTCGTCGAAATGTAGCTGGACGCACCGGAAATAGTTGTCTCTTCAATGGTGCGTTCAATCTCAGCCGTCACCCGCGTGTTGGGGCTTGCGCGCCATGTGACATCCGCACCTATCGCGGGTGTTGTCACGGTTTCGAAACGCGCGTCATCATAATTCTGGCTCAGTATGCCGACCAGCACTTCCCCTGTCAGGTCGCCTAAACGACCAATAAAACCAACAGAACCCTCTATACCCTGAGAGCTCCGCTGGAACCCTAAACCCTGATTGTCGATCGCCTCGTCATACTTGCGATTATTGTAAATACCCTGAATGAAGACTTCTCCATTAGGTGTCTGTGCAACTCCAATTCGTCCACCTATCTCTGTTTGCAGTCTGTCACGGTCATCATTGTCAATAACTGTGCCCGCGGCAGGTGTGTCGTCAAAATTCAAGTCGCGCAGGTTCACACCTAACCGAAACGATCTCTCGTCGAATGTGCCGCCGATACCGAAAAATCCGCTCGCCTCACGAAAATCCGTTGGTTCCAGCCCGTTCACATCATCTGGTGAATTGCGTTCTTCGTGGTCCCACGCGTAATCCAAACCACCAAACGCGAAGAGGCCTTCTCTCAACCGGTAACGCGCTTCGGCACCGAGAGCAAAATCTTCATAGTTTTCACTCGAATTGCTAGAGTACCGGCCAATCTCTGCGCTGGCTTCGAGATCCAGCTTGAAATCGCCTGATTCCATCGAAAGACTCGCCCAAGGCGCAAAAGTCGTCACGAAATCGCTTCGACGATCATTTGACGTAAGAAACACGTTGTCTGTGAATTGTTCGGTCAACGTGACCCCAGCGATAAGCTTTACGGTAGATGTCTGGACTGCAGATTGACCAGTCCTGACGCTTTCATCCGCAGCGGATGCGGACACCACCGCAAAACTCATCAAACCACTACAAACCAGTACGCCTACGGTTGAAGTTACCTGCATGCCTATTCCAATGCTTTCTGAATACTATTTGCCTCAGTCTGCTTGCTAGCAGACCAGATTGCCAGAAGCTTTGACGAAGATCAACTCGCCAATGAAACTAGGCAATTAACATACGTGTCATGGGATAGACCTCCTGTTTTCGAGTAATCTATCAAACTAGCGCGCTATCTATATGCCCCGGCACCGTAGCTGTTTTGATATTGCTAAGCTGGGTTGGATCATATTATCGCGGACCCAATACAAAAGAGAAGTGAGTGCATGAGCGTTTTCGAAAAATATTTATCTGTTTGGATCGCACTGGCGATGATCTCAGGCATCGTCTTGGGCAATGTGGCACCTGCGTTAGTCGGGGCGATTGCAGCAGCGGAATTTGCAAGTGTCAATCTGGTCGTGGCGGTTCTGATTTGGGCGATGGTCTATCCCATGATGGTTGGGGTCGATCCGGGGTCGTTGCGTGATGTCGCACGCCAACCCCGGGGCCTGATGATCACGCTTGTGGTGAATTGGTTGGTCAAACCCTTCACAATGGCTGCTCTGGCTGTAGTTTTCTTTCAATACATTTTTGCGCCTTGGATCCAACCCAAAGACGCAATGCAATACATTGCCGGTCTGATCTTGCTTGGGGCAGCGCCTTGCACAGCAATGGTCTTTGTCTGGTCCCAACTGACACGCGGTGATGCGACCTATACGCTTTTGCAGGTTTCGGTGAATGACCTGATCATGGTCATCGCCTTTGCGCCAATCGTGGCGTTTTTGCTGGGCGTCACCGATGTTTCGGTCCCTTGGGAAACTTTGGTCCTTTCCGTTCTGCTGTTCATTGCGCTGCCTCTTGTTGCTGGGATGCTGACGCGCAAGCGCCTTGGGGATTCCGCCGCGATCGAGAGGTTTCAAGCACGCGTAAAACCCTATTCCGTGGTTGGTTTGATCGCCACGGTGATGATTCTATTTGGTCTTCAGGGCGAGGTGATCGTCTCCAAACCCTTCGTCATCGTGCTCATCGCGGTTCCGATCATCCTTCAAAGCTACGGTATTTTCGCAATCGCCTATGCGGCGGCATTTGCGCTGAAGGTGCCGCACCGCATTGCAGCGCCATGCGCCTTAATCGGCACCTCGAACTTTTTTGAACTGGCCGTGGCTGTGGCCATAAGTCTGTTCGGTCTGAATTCTGGCGCAGCACTTGCAACTGTTGTCGGCGTTTTGGTTGAAGTACCGGTTATGTTGACCCTGGTTGCCTTTGCAAACCGAACACGAAAACGATTTGTAACATGATACAGTTTCACCGTTGAACATGGACATTACAAAGGAAGTTGAAAAAAGAGCAACGTTAGCGAAGGCCCACTTGGTCCGCGAAACAGTCATTGTGCGGTGATGCAGCGAAACCGCTCTGAGCCCAAACTGCCACATGCTGCATCGGGACTGAACCGACGAGAAGTGGCGGTTAGCAGACATCGCCTGCCCTGCTCGCAATGGGGTGCTGTTCCGTTCACTATTGTGGGTTTCACGCTGTCTTTTACCATTCTTTTTTTCTCGCGCTCACCTTTCGTAGGGTGCCGAACCAAACGTGAAATTAGCCAGCCATTAAAAGGAGAAAGCCTGATGAAACAAACGATACTTCCCACACAGCCGGATGCAAAATCTCCGGCCGGAGCCGACATTAGATTTATCATGGATGGTCCCACTGGAAACATGATCCATAGCACTGTTTCGGCAGGTCAAACCAACCGAGCAACCGTTCATGCAACAGTCAGCGAGTTTTGGCACATACTTGATGGACAAGGTGAGATCTGGAGGAGAAGTGGTGATGAAGAATACATCACGTCGCTGACAAAAGGTGTTTCAATCGACATACCAGTCGACACTGCTTTCAGTATCGGAATGTTGGGGACGAACCCCTGCGGTTCGTTTGCATATCTATGCCCTCGTGGCCGGGCGACCATGAGGCCACAACTCTTAAAGGCGCATGGGCGCCCTCACTATGATGCCGCTTGGCGGTGCCCATCCGACCACCCCTCGACTTAAGTGGTGTGCTGAAACATGGCTGCAATAATGGCTTCGGGCGCATCTTCTTGAACCAGATGGCCCGCATCGGGAATGATCTTGATGTCGCCATCCGTCAACATTCCGGCAAGCTTACGACCGCGCTCCAAAGGTATCCACTCGTCTTTCTCACCCCATAGCAGGGTTGTTGGGCAATCGAGCGACGCGTATCGGCCTTCTACTTCATCCGTGTATTTCTGATCCATCTGAGCGATCTGCCGATAGAAGGCAGGCTGCCCAACGTCTCCCTGCCAGGGCGCCATGTAAACTCCAAGCGCTTCTTCTGTCAGCGTCTTGTGAGCAGCGCTCTGCAGATAGGCGCGAAGGAGCGCATCATGTGCGTATGCTGGAAGCCCCGCGAACGCTGCTTCGTATTTTCGAACGTGAGCGACAAAAGGTGAGCCCCAAGGCGCTACAGCTACCGGGTCGAAAATTGTTATCCGCTTGTATCGTAGATCATTGAGGTAGAAAGCCCGCAACGCTGTGGCTCCACCGAAATCGTGGCAGAGCACCTCTGGGCGATCCAAAGCCCAATAGTTTAACATATCGGCTAGAAGATCGTTCTGCACTGCCAACGATACATCCTGTCCGTCGCGCTTCTCGGACTGACCATAGCCTATCAAGTCGAAATAATAGACTTTCCAACGTTCGGCTAGTAAGGGCGCGATTGTTCGCCAGACCTGGGAGGAGAACGGGGTTCCGTGAATGAGAACAAGAGGATCACCTTCGCCTATGCTCCCCCAGGCTATCGAGGTTCCGTTGTGATCATAGCGGTTGGGCAAAGAAAGCATGACATATCCTTTGTAACTCCTTAATCTGAATATAGGGTTACACGATTCGATAAGCAATGTAACCTGAAAATATATCTAAGAGGTTACAATGTGGTCTAAAGCAAATTTGGTAGGTGGTCATCTGGCGCTCGATTTTCTCAACACTGTTGGTGACACAGGCAAAACACGTGACACCAATCATCTGGCGTCTCCGAGGGACTTTGTGTCATGGATAGATTTCTGCGGTTTGCGCGCAGCAATTTCAATGGACCCAGCGCCAACACAAGAGGTGATAACTGATCTGGTTCGCTTTCGGGAAACAGCCTACCGAGCTGTGGTTTCGATATTTGACGAAACAGCTCACCAGAGTCGGGATTCCCGAAGGTATGAGAATTATCTGAAGAGGGCGGTGCAGCGGGCAACATTTGACACTCGAGCGAAACCGCTTGCTTGGCGGGCTACCAAAGAACCAGATCACCACATCTTGGACAGCTTTGTTTTGCTGCTCGATGATCTGTTGCGGTCAGCGGATGTAGTGCGCATACGCCAATGTGAGCGCTGCTCTTGGTTGTTTCTAAACTCTGGCAGGGGCCATGGTCGGAGATGGTGCAACATGGCGACCTGCGGAAATCGACATAAAGTTGAGGCGCACCGTGAGCGGAGCCGCACCACCGAAAGTTGACGTTCCTCCGACGGCAGCGAATGGCAATTTTGTCCGCAGGGCTGCCGTTTGTACTGATCGCAGCTAACGGCTGCTTAGAGCCCGTTGCGGCCCCATCGCAAAATTTCTACATGCACCCGCAAAGAGAGACCTTCGCTGCGGCGCAGTGGGAACTCGCGGTTCACTGCGGCGAAGTTAGCAGTCATTCAACCAAACCGCAGCAAAATCGACGACTTCAATGATCGGGTTGCGGACGGGCTAGGCGTTCATGGCGCGTGCTATGACGACCGCAATCTTCGCGTTGCGAAAATCCGCTCCGAGAGCGCGGCAGAGGGTATCCCGTGAAGAGATGTGAACAGGGCCATTAGGCCTCCAAACGGCAGCTCAATGAGTCGCCGTTTTGGAAAACAGCTGTATCACCAGGATCCCAATCAGGATGAGAGCTATTCCCAAGTAAGCCGGAAAGTCGAGTTGCTGGTCGAAAAAAAACTTTCCCATCGCGGCGATCAGGGCAATGCCGAGGCCGGACCAGATAGCATAGACGATGCCAACTGGCATGAATTTAAGGACTAGAGCCATGAAATAGAAAGAAGCCGCATAGCCAATTACAACTACAATCGCAGGACCCAAGCGAGTGAACTGTTCACTTGCTTGAAGCGCCATGGTAGCGACCGTTTCAGTGAGAATCGCCAGAAGCAGGTAAAAATAGGGCATGTTAACTGCCTCTCTGAGCCCAAACTGCAGGGTGCTCCGCGATATTCGACTGACAGCAATACCGGGAGAAACCGGACATTCATAAAGTTGTTGGTCCCGAGAAGAATCAATGGCTCAAGCGCATTGCTATTGCCGCGTGACCCCATACAACATCACCGCCAAGCAGATGATCTTGTCTTATACAAAATTTGGCTTCTGGGTTATTGGAAGCCACTGCCCCGCTCGCCCCAAGTTGGTTTTCTTTGACATGACCTGAACGTGCCTTCCGCACGCGACGGTTCGGGCCTTGGCACTTACCTCTGGAGGCTGGTTATCACCGACATCACGCAGGACGCTGTGCCTTCTGCCGAACCTGCTGAGCGAATACGAACCCAGTCGTCAGGCGTGACATTAGAAGCTAGCTGTTTCTCAAGCACCGCGAGCCCCGCATCCGATGCATCACCCTTGCGATTGCGAACTCTGGCACGCAGTAGCCCGGGATCGCAGTCCAGCCAGAGTCCGCAGAAATCCACGCCGCTTCGATGTGCCTGCACGCGGAATTGCTCACGCTCGGACCGTGACAGAAAGGTTGCATCAACCAGAACCGGATAGTCGCAACCGAGGATACACCCAGCATCGCGCAACATCCGTGTATAGACACGAGCACTTGTTCTCGGCCGATAGGCTGCTTGCGGCAAACGATCTTCTGGCGGCACATCGAACATGTGCTTACGGGCGACATCCGACCGCAAAACAATGGCACCAATTCCGCCACCAACCTGGGCTGCCACAAGACGGGCCACGGTCGATTTTCCTGAACCGGACAGCCCGCCGATCGCGATCAATCGTGGTTCTTTGGGGCGCTGAAGTATTTCGAGGGCGAACAAAAGTCGTTCCTTGGCAGACGGCTCGTGCGAGTCAGATGTGTCCTGCGAGACAGCGACCAAAGCACGGATCGCCGCCCGCATCGAGATGAAGAGCGACAACAGATCCAGTCCCGAATAGTCCCGCGCTGCCGCCAAATATCGGCTGAGAAAGGCGTTCGCCTGCACGCTCAACACCCGCTCGAGCATATCCATTACCACGAAAGAAATGTCTTAGATGATGTCGGTAGACGCCATCTCTTCGTTGAATTCCAAAGCGTCGAAAGGCATGGGTCGACCCTTGATCAGACAAATATTGCCCAGATGCAAATCACCGTGACAACGACGCACATAGCCGTGACGGCGACGCACATCAAGTTTAACCGCACAGGAGGATAGCGACTGTTCGGTTAATGCCACCCATTCTGCCACCGTCTCGTTCAAGCTCACGGCAGAGGGCGAAGCCATAATCGCCTCAGCAATCTGTTCAATTGTTGCTCTGACCCGCGCCGCGCCTCCGAATTCCGACGCAATGGTAGCGCTTTGGTGCATACTCGCGACCGTATCCGCCAAGGCTTCGACCAGAGTGATGTCCAATTCACCTCGCTCGGCTAGCCGGTCAAACTCGTTGGCACGGTTGAATCTGCGCATCAGGACCACCCAGTCCAATGTTTCCCCAGGGCCGCCAAAACTCAGTCCTCCGTTGCGGCAAATGATCGGCACAACGCCCAAATAGATATCTTTGGCGACAGTGCGGTTCACTTCGATCTCTCGTCTGCAGGCCTTTTCGCGCAACTCTATGGTGCTGAAGTCGAGAAAATTGGTCTTGATCGGACGCTTGAGTTTGAGGACTTCGCTGCCGGACAGAAACAGGTGGAAATGTGGGTGTCAACGCGTTCGACGGGTTGCCCCCCATGTGTTGAGGGCTCGGTCAACCAATCCACCACTGCTGCTTGATCCGGACTACCCTCGGAACAGCCTTGCCCTTTTGTGTATTTGCCGACCACACCGTACTCCAGCAACGGAATCTCCAACCAGAATACATCTGAGGGTTGATCTGATGCCTTGCTTTAGATCAAGGCCCACGGTTTTCCCGGCGCTGTCACCGCAGGTTCGTAACATTCGTCTCTCAAGACCGAAATCGGAGCAAAACCCCATTCGATCCGACCGATCGCTCTCGATGGCTTGGTCCACGCTTTGCGAAGCCAGCGTGCCGGTCAGCGCTTCAACTCTCCGGCTCTGTTCTCTTTCTTGTTTTGGGGCTGCTTTATCAGCACAACAGCGGTTGGATGATCACCCAGCGAAAGCCTGCTTTGAGTCCAAACTTTCCACGCATTGGTGGCCAGTATTTTACAGACGCAGAGAGGTTAGGCACTCAAAGACGGCACACAGCAGTTGTTCGCGATGGTCCCTCAGTGCTGCAGCACAGCAAAGAAAACGGTCATTCAAACGCGGAGCAGCGACGCACCAATTTGATCACATTCCTATCAGTGCGCGGGCGGCCCGTATCAGCACCATCGGGTCAAGGTCAGTACGCGCGACGAGAGGCGGCGGGTCCACCCGGCCCGTCAAGCTCGCCACGGCGGTGCGGGCGGAGCGCACGGAGTATTCCACAGTGAAGACGCAATCCCGAGGCAACTCGCAATATTGCCCGATCACCGCGAAATTCCGCGCACCATTGGGGCGCACATCAGGGCGATCGCCGGGGCGACGGGGCATGAACTGGCTAGTGATAAACGGCATTCTGCAGGGAAGAACCCGCGCGCTGTCGAAACATGCCTTTTGCTTATTGGTCAGCTTAAGGTGCCCGGAAAGCTCGGTGATGATCTCGTCACCTGCCGCCTCCCACATCGGTTTTTTCACGAAATCGCCGGGACGGTCACCGCGCAAACCGTACCCCCAGAAGGTGTAGGTGCCGTGTTTCTGGCCACGGAAATGAGGCTGGTGGAAGAGCACGATGGAGAGTACCCAGCCTGAATCGGCGAATGTGACGAGTCCTCCGGTGCCGGTCCGGTTGTTGGTGAAATCCTCCATGAACTCGAAGAAGTCGGGGCCATCTACGGTAGCGGTGAAGGAATGCCACGCGGTCTTGCCGGTGTCGCCGCAGAACGCCTCGGGGTGGCCGAAGCCTTCGTGTTGCGCCGCGAGCCTGCGCCAGAGTGTCCAAGCACCGCTCTCCTGATCATGGAGTTCCGGTGCGCGGTCGTTCGATCCCATAACAGACCCGTCAGTCATGGAGCCCAGGGTAAGGTAGACGCAGTCGACCTCGTTTGTCTGCACATTGCCATCATCGGTCAAAGCCAAGGCGGTGACACGACGGTCCTGCCGTGTGCCCTCGATTGTTACGCCAATGACTTGTGCGCCGGTCGCAATTTTCACGCCCCGATCCCGCAGCCAGGTCACGATTGGGGCGATCAGAGAGTCGTATTGGTTGTAACGCGTACGCAGTATCCCGGCGATCCGGGTGAAGCCGGGGAAAAGGTGGATGAACCGCCGCAGGTAGCGCCGCATTTCAATCAGCGCATGCCAAGGCTGAAACGAGAACATGGTGGACCACATCAGCCAGAAATTGCTTTCAAAGAAGGAAGGCTGAAACCAGTCCTCGATGCTCTGGCTGCCCAAGAAGCGTTCCGACCGCAGGATTAGGCGGTTGATATCGACGATGTCATGGGCGCTGATCGTGAGGTCGTAGCGATCCTCAGCCGGTTTGCCTTCGCGCACGAGGCGACAATTGGAGGAACCGGGCACCATCCGATTGAAAGCCATGATGTCCTCGGTGATAGAGATACCCGGATCGTTCACGGATGGAATCGTGCCCAGAAGGTCGAACGTGCAGGCGAAATGCTCTTCAAACATTCGGCCGCCGCGGATCACGTACCCGGTCTCGGCGTCGCCCGACCCGTCAAGAGATCCCCCAGTGACGTCGAGCTGTTCATAGATGCGGATGTCTTTGCCTTCGACCCCAGCGTCGCGGATCAGGTAGACGGCCGTTGCCAGCCCGGCGATGCCGCCACCAACGATGTGGTGTTGTTCTTCTGATGCAACATTAGACATTGTATATCACCCCTCAACTGTGAAGCCTGCTCAGGCTATCTCAGGGCGGATGACAGGGCGTTGACATGTATCAGACGAGGGCGTCTCCAATAGTGGTAAAGAAACTACTCCATGTTGAGTGCCGATGACAGGCATTCAGGCGCCATGTAGCCCTTCGGGTGTCATGTTGACTACAGCTGACTTGGAAATGCTTGCAAAATGATAAGCGCAAGGATTGGTGCGCTTTTTGACAAAATTGGGAGGCTCTATGGCACGTGTATTTATAAATATTTATCTTTTAAGCATCCCGATGACCTTCATCTATCTTACATTTTTTGACGGCTATATTTACTCCGCTTGGAATTGGATTGTCGCAATCCCTGTAAACATGATGCTGAGTACAGTTTGGCCAATTTATTGGGGAATCCTTCATTGGGTTTTCTGAGGATAGAGCTCCTCACTCAATATTGAGCCATTTACTGACGTTAAAACACTTAAAATTGCACCGCTGAATCTGTGGAAGAT
The DNA here is from genome assembly GCF_023015645.1 of Pseudohalocynthiibacter sp. F2068. Lineage (NCBI taxonomy): Bacteria > Pseudomonadati > Pseudomonadota > Alphaproteobacteria > Rhodobacterales > Paracoccaceae > Pseudohalocynthiibacter > Pseudohalocynthiibacter sp. F2068. The sequence goes on along the minus strand of NZ_JALKAK010000011.1, from coordinate 14,224 downwards.
GCACAGAACACTCAGGAATTCAGAGCGTTCCTAGAAAGATCGCAAGGGATGCACCCTTGTTTGGTCCTGCAAATACTGCAAAACTCGATCGCATAGATATGAGAGCTGATGACACATGGCAAGGAAACCCAAACTGCCAGCGCCCGGGCCCCGAACGCGCCAAACGGTAAAACCGACGACCACGAGAAAATCTGAAAACACCAAAAAGACAACAAAACCTACACCATCTTCGGAAACCAAGCCCACTATTCCGATTGTCGGTCTCGGGGCTTCGGCTGGTGGGTTGCAAGCATTGACCGATTTTTTCAAAGTCATGCCAAGTACAAGTGGACTGGCCTTCGTTGTGATTCATCATGTTGATCCGGATCACGAAAGCCTAATGGCCAGCCTTCTGTCTAAGCACACAAAAATGCAGGTTGATTTGGCACAAGACCTGACGCCCATTCGTGCAGATCACGTTTATATCATTCCACCCAACCACTTTTTGAGTATCAAACAAGGCGTCCTTCATCTGTCCGAACCCAAGGCCCGGCGCGGCATGCGTTTGCCGATCGACTTTTTCCTGCGCTCACTGGCTGTCGAACAAAAAAACAATGCCATCGCTGTCATCCTTTCTGGCACCGGCAGCGACGGTACCACTGGTATTAAAAGCATCAAGGAGTACGGTGGGATGGTTCTGGTACAGGACCCAAAAGAGGCCGATTACGATGGCATGCCACGCAGCGCCATTGCAACCGGATCGGCCGATCACGTCTTATCCGTAAAAAAAATGCCAAAGGTCGTCAGTGATTTTGTCAAACATCCATATGTCAGCCGGAAACCTCTTGCCAAGGTTCTGGGAGAGACTGCGCGCGACTCGTTCGAAGAAATTGTATCTTTGTTAAAAGCCCATTCACCGATTGATTTCGAGCGATATAAAGACGGTACGCTGTTACGCCGGATCGAAAGGCGAATGGCGCTCAAGCATCTGGAGAACTCCAAGGATTACTTGGCGCTTCTGCAAGATTCACCTGAGGAATGCGAGCGACTGTGCAGTGATTTTCTTATTGTCGTTACTTCATTTTTTCGAAACCCTGAGGCATTCGAGTATCTCAACGCAAATGTATTACATGACCTAGTTAGCAATCATAAAAAAGACCAGCCAATCCGGGTTTGGGTTCCAGCCTGTGCCACCGGAGAAGAAGCGTACTCGCTTGCAATTTTGCTCATTGAATGGATCTCCTCCCTACGCAAAAATATCAAGTTGCAAATATTTGCCTCCGACGTAGATGAACGAGCGTTGTCCGTGGCACGAGCAGGCGTATATCCAGATTCAATCGCAGAAGACGTGACTCCTGAACGTTTAGACCGTTTTTTTACGAAAGAAGACCACAGCTACCGTGTTTCATCTGAGCTGCGTGAGTCGATCGTTTTTGCCAATCAAAACCTGTTATCCGACGCTCCATTTTCGAAACTCGACCTTATTTCTTGCCGCAATGTATTGATCTACCTAGATCCCTCTGCGCAGTGTCGGATTTTGCAAATGTTCCATTTTGCGTTGATAAATGATGGACTCCTGATGCTGGGACTATCGGAAACCATTGGCAATCAGGACGATCTGTTCGCGCCACTTTCGTCAAAATACAGGCTCTTCAAACGGATCGGCTCATCCCTCCTCCGGAAAGTTAATTTCACGACAAGACCTGCCACCCTCATAGCGGGAAGCCAATCGGCATTGAGCCCGACAAATGTCAATCAAAGAACACGGCTTGCCGACCTCTGCCAAAAGTTACTGATTGAACAATACGCCCCCGCTGCAGTTCTGATCAATGCCAGCATGGAAACGCTTTTTGTACAAGGTGCTGCCGATAAATACTTAAAAGTACCGGTCGGCGAGGCCAGTCAGGATTTGCTTGCAATGGTGCGCGAAGGATTGCGCGCCAAACTCAGCAGCGCCATCCGGCAAGCTATCAAGGAAAACAAGGAGATTTCAGGCACAGCTACTTTGAGCCGTGATAAGCAAAAAATAAAGGTCAACATAAGGGTGCACCCTGTTAACGAGGATGGCTCTCCGCTTTTCCTTGTGACTTTTTCGGACCAGCAAACCATTGTAAAAGAATTGGGGCAGGACAGCACTGAGGGAGACCAGGCCGCCTTTCACCATATGGAACAGGAGCTTGATGCAACCAAGCAGGACCTGCGCAACACAATCCACGATTTCGAACTATCGACAGAAGAGCTAAAGTCTGCCAACGAAGAAGCGATGTCGTTGAACGAAGAGTTCCAGTCAACGAATGAAGAACTCGAAACTTCAAAAGAAGAGTTGCAGTCTTTAAACGAAGAATTACTGACGCTGAACACCCAGCTTCAACAAAAGGTGGAAGACGAACGCAGCATCTCAGAAGATTTGAACAATCTCCTTTCAAGCTCGGAAATTGCAACTATTTTTCTGGACCGGCAACTCAATATCATGCGGTTTACACCTGCAACGCGAAAAATCTTCAATGTTATCGCAAATGATGAAGGAAGACCCTTTAGCGACATTACCGGCAAGATCAATGATCCCGATATACTCAAAGATGCTCGTAAAGTGTTGCAAGACCATACCCCAATCGAAATTGAAGTTCCGGAAAAAACAGGGAAGTGGTATCTTCGTCGTATATTACCCTATCGCACGCAAGAAGGAAAAATCAGCGGGTTGGTGATAACCTTCATTGACGTTTCAGATCTTAAGATCTTGCAGAAAAAGAACGAAGCTGCACAGCTATTTGCCGAAAACATCGTCGATACAGTGCGTGAACCTTTGGTGGTTCTGGACAAGTCATTTCGGATTATCCGTGCCAGCCGTTCCTTTTATGCGGCATTTAAAACAAGGCCCGTTAACATAGAAAACCTTTCAATCTTTGATATTCAAGATTGTCAGTGGGACATTCCAAATTTGCGGAAGTTGTTGGAACGCGTTCTGCCCGAAAAGGAAACCGTCGAATCTTTCGAAATCACTATTGATACCACTGAAGCTGGTGCAAGAGACATGGTTCTAAGTGCCCGCAAGATTGAGCAGAAAGGATTTGGCGACGAACTGATCCTGCTTGCAATTGAGGACGTGACAGAACGTAAGAAAATTCAGAATGAACTGATTGAACGTGAAGCGCGCCTTGCAATCATTCTGAACTCCGCTCCTGATGCCATTATAACGATCACTGACGAAGGAACCGTCCAAAGTTTCAACGCTGCAGCGGAAAGAATTTTTGGATTTACCACCGACGAGATGATTGGTCAAAACGCAAGCAAGCTTATGGCTGACGTAGATAGAGATGCACACGACAGCTATCTCAGTAACTACTTGAAAACCGGTGAGAAAAAAATAATTGGTATTGGCCGCGAAGTCGTTGGCTGCAGAAAGGACGGGCGCGAGGTGCCGCTCCGCCTTACTGTTTCAGAACACTCATTCTCCGGTTCACAACAATTTGTCGGAGTCCTGCACGATTTAACAGAAGAGCGGAAACGTCGAGAAGAACTGCAACAAGCAAAAAAAATGGAGGCCGTTGGTCAGCTGACTGGAGGCTTCGCGCATGATTTCAACAATCTTCTGACTGCCGTCATCGGCAACCTTGAACTCTTGGAAATGAGAGTAAAGGACGATGCTTTAAGGGACCTGCTAAGCGAGGCACAGAAAGCAGCGGAAATGGGTGCTGAGTTAACGACCCGATTGCTTGCCTTCTCAAGGCGCCAGCCTCTTGAACCTAAAAATGTTCAAATCAACGAACTTGTTGTTGCTATGCGCCCACTTCTTAAAAGTACCGTTGGCAAGGAAATCAAGTACCGTGAAAAACTTGATAAAGGTCTGGCAGTAACGTTGACTGATCCTTCCCAGATCGAAAACGCGTTGCTGAATATGACGATAAATGCCCGTGATGCAATGCCAGATGGAGGTGTGCTAAAGATCGAAACCCGTAATGTTGTATTAGATCAAGACTATACCGACACCCAAATCGGAGTATCGGCTGGCCACTATGTCGCCTTGTCAGTGTCAGATACTGGCACCGGCATGACAAATAGTGTTCTTGAAAAGGCATTTGAGCCTTTCTTTACTACTAAGGAAACGGGTTACGGATCAGGTCTTGGCCTTAGTATGATCTATGGTTTTGCCAAACAATCAAATGGGCATCTGGCGATCTATAGCGAACCCGGTAAGGGTACGACGGTCAATCTTTATCTTCCGGTTTCCCATTCAACGGATGAGAATAATGAATCTGAAATTAGGCAAAGTTCTTTAAAAGCAGCGAATGAAACAATCCTCGTTGTCGAAGACGATCCCCTCGTCCGTCGCTTAACCGTGTCACGCTTGCAAGATATGGGCTATCAAGTTGTCGAAGCAGTGGACGGCCCAAAAGCGATTGCAATCCTGAAAAAGAAAAACTCCATCGATCTGGTATTCTCGGATATCATGATGCCTGGCGGCATGACCGGGTTCGACGTGGCAGAGGAGGCCCTATCTATCAATCCTGAATTGAAGGTCTTATTGGCAAGCGGGTTTGCCGATATGTCAGAGATAGAGACCAGCCCACACAAAGTTCTGCGTAAACCGTACAGCATAAGTACTTTAGCCCAGAACCTGCGCAAACTACTAAGCTAGTTGATTATACGTGGATCGACTCTTAATTTACTAACAGATCAGATGGGTCTGTTGCATTAATCTGCCTGAGACTGCAGCTTCGCGGCCATGCCAAGTTTTGGAGGCCCTTTACGCAGCGTAGCCCGTTCAAACATCATCGGTTTCCACCTGAGGTTATCCTTTGCGCCGTGCGCTAGTATTGCCGTTTCGCGCTTTCTTGCCGGGATGTGCGGGATCTTTTGGCGGAGCGAGGTATCGAAATGGATGCTTCCACGATCCACCGATGGGTTCGCAAGTTTGGTCCTGAGATAGCGAAGCGGTCGTTCAAACTCCGGTCGTGGTGTGGTCTGAACTGGTATGTGGACGAGACTTATGTCCGGATGAGAGGTAAAAACGCCCATCTTCGTTCTGAACCTGAAGCGCGGTGAACAGACCGTTTTCGATGTTTCGGGAAGCCCGGTTCGTCTTAAAAAGATAGAAGATACTCTTCCCGATTCGATTGATCGTTTTGAGACTGCAACAGCCCAACAGAGTGTTCGAATGCGGCGATTTAACCCTAAGAAATACAGCCATCACGCATCGGCAACCGGATCGCCGCTTTTCCGGGAAAAGTATTGATCCCGATCATCTCAATATTTTTCGACCGTGCTAAGATTTTTGAGGCTTGGACTATTATCCCGAGGACAGACATGGCTGAACCGAATACCGATGTCGAAAAAACGCTGGGGCTAAGAGCACATAAAAATTATAAACTTAGGTGGATCAAATACGCCATTGTTCTTACCTTTGTTATGGGTGGTATTTGGTACTGGATATCATTTTCGCACTCAAAATCTGTCACCCGATATATTACCTCAGAGGTTTCAATTGGCAGTTTCAGCGTTACCGTAACCGCCACTGGAACCGTCGAACCGACTAATCTCGTAGAAATCTCCAGCGAATTGTCCGGAACTCTGGCAAGCGTGAATGTCGATTATAATGACCGTGTCGAAGTCGGAACTATACTTGCTGAGTTGGACACGACAAAACTTGAAGCCCAATTGGAGGTGAGCAAGGCCTCACTCGATTCCGCAATCGCCCGAGTGGCAATGGCACAAGCGACCTTGGATGAGGCTAAAGAAAAATACGAAGCCGAGCTGAATCTGGAACAACGCGGTGTCACCTCGCACCAGGCCTTCATCTCGAAAAAGGCCGCATACATACGTGCGCAAGCGGAATTGCAATCTGCCATCGCAGATCGTGCGTTGGCCGAGGCCAATCTCAACCTGCAACAGGCTGAGTTGGACAAGGCCTGTATTTGTTCTCCGATTCAAGGCATCGTGCTGAACCGGGCTGTTGATGCAGGGCAAATCGTGGCCTCGTCATTGTCTGCCCCAATCCTTTTTACCGTGGCCGAAGATTTGACGGAGATGGAACTACAAGTCGATGTCGACGAGGCTGATATCGGCCAGATCTGTGTCGGTAACAGAGCCGAGTTCACCGTTGAAGCTTACGATGATCGTCGCTTTCCAGCCGAGATTTCAAAGATACGGTTTGCACCGGAAACAATCGACGGTGTTGTGACTTACAAAGCGATTCTGACGATTGATAACTCAGACCTGCTGCTACGCCCGGGCATGACGGCAACGGCAGACATTACCGTTGCAGAAATCGACGATGTCTTGACGGTTCCCAATGCCGCACTGCGCTATGCCCCACCACTTGAACCCGCAACAGAAGACGAGGAACGCAGTGGGCTTCTGGGTATGTTGATCCCTTCTGGAAGGGACGATGACCGTCGCGAAGATGACAAAACACTCTGGATCTTGAAAGATCGTGTACCAGAGGAGATTGCCGTGCGTACAGGAGCGAGCGATGGAAAACTGACTGAAATCATTGAGGGAAGTGTTTTTGCAGGCGATTTGGTCGTTACGGATCAGATCGATGAATAATGTACCAGCAGCGAAAACACCGTTGATCGCGTTACATCGCATTACCCGCATTTACGGTCACGGCGAGACCGAAGTGCGGGCACTGGACGGCGTTAATCTGAAAATAAACAAGGGCGAGTTTGTTGCAATCATGGGCCCCAGTGGTTCGGGCAAATCAACGGCAATGAATGTCATTGGTTGTCTGGATTCACCGACTGGCGGTCAGTATCTGTTTGACGGTGTCGAGGTTGCTGATCTGACTCAGGATCAGCGAGCATTGCTGCGCCGCCATTATCTGGGGTTCGTGTTTCAGGGGTACAACCTTCTTGCCCGAACAAGTGCGCTGCAAAATGTGGAACTGCCACTGATCTACAAAGGCTTGCTACGAGCGGAGCGAGAAGCTGCTGCCCACGAGGCGCTTGAGAAAGTAGGGTTGGCCCATCGAGCCCTTCACGACCCGTCCGAACTGTCAGGGGGACAACAGCAACGCGTCGCGATCGCCCGCGCACTTGCCGGAAAGCCAAAGGTAATCCTGGCGGATGAGCCCACAGGGAACCTTGATACAAAGCGTTCCGCCGAAATAATGGAAGTTTTACAGCATCTCAATCGCACCGAGGGCCTGACCATCATTATGGTGACCCATGAAGAGGCAATGGCACAATATGCTGACCGCTTGATCTGGATGGTTGATGGTCGCATAGAGCGTGACACTCCAACCCAAAGAGCGGCCTAGTATGATTTGGGAAACGATAAAATTGGCGGTCCAAGCAATCTTTCGCAACGCAATGCGGTCATTCCTGACTGTGCTTGGTATTGTTATTGGTGTAGCCGCGGTCATTGCAATGGTCACAGTTGGGCAGGGGTCTACCGAACAGGTTACCACCGATGTTGAAAAGCTGGGCAGCAATGTCCTGATGGTTCTTCCCGGTCAGGACGCCATGGAGGGTGGCCCTGCTAGTACAGCTTACTCTCTCTTCTCCATCCGGGATAACGATGCTGTTCAGGATCAGCTTAGTGTCGTCGATATCGCCGCGCCACTCAGTATAGCCCGGTCACGGGCGGTCTTTAGCAATGAAAACAGGCGCACTGATATTGTCGGAACGGACAATCGCTATTTTCAGGCCGCCGGGTGGGAACTTGCCCGCGGCCGGTTTTTTGAAACTGCTGAGATTCAATCTGGCAAACCGGTTTGCATCCTGGGCGAAACTGTACGCTCCGAATTGTTCGGGTATGCTGACCCGATCGGCGAAACAATCCGCATCAAAACACTGTCCTGCAAGGTGATCGGTCTGTTGCAATCAAAAGGAGCATCTACCTTCGGCAGTGATCAGGATGATTTCGTAATCATGCCCATAAAGACGTTTCACCGCCGCATTGCGGGAAATGCTGATGTCTCTACGATCTATGTTTCAGTACGCGAGGGCGTCTCTACTGACCGTGCTAAGGAGGAAATAGAAACTCTCATGCGTGAAATCCGGCGGATCGGACGCGGCGAAGATGATGATTTTACCGTAATGGACATGAAACAGATCGCCACCATGCTGTCCGGAATCACTGATATCCTGACCGGTCTTCTGTCTGCAGTTGCAGCAGTCAGCCTGCTGGTGGGCGGAATCGGGATCATGAACATCATGCTGGTCTCCGTGACTGAACGCACGCGCGAAATCGGTATCCGGCTCGCAGTGGGCGCACAAGCACGACAAGTGCTGACGCAATTTTTGGTTGAAGCAATCGTACTGTCGCTAATTGGTGGTTTGATAGGTATTGTTGTAGGGCTGGCCCTGGCGCTGATTGGAGCAAACATGCTTTCCATTCCATTCACACCCGACCCAAAAATTATCGTTTTGGCTTTTGCATTTTCTGCCGCGGTTGGGGTGATTTTCGGCTATTTTCCAGCTCGCCGCGCTGCACGGCTCAATCCAATTGATGCCTTGCGCCACGAATAGCGAACCTGAGGGGGTGCTGTAAAACCAATGCGAACTCTTCTCAGTTTTATTTCTGGGGTTAACGCCTTTAGGACAGATTTGAGGAGTTAGCGTCAGGAGGATTTCTTGTGCATCATAACCGTGAAGGAGTGAAGATGAACAAGCAATCTGGAAGCAGCATAAGGATATCCTTTCCATGAAACGTCAGCCGATCGTCCCCCAACCGACCGAAGCGCTTCTGAAACGCTTGTTTGACTCAGGCGGGTCTGTTCCGCTCAGTTTCGAGTTGTTTCCGCCACGAAGTCAGGTTGGCAGGGCGACGCTCTACGAAACTGTTGATCGTCTGGCAACCGTGGCGTCCAACGGATTTTCGGTAACCATGGGCGCAGGCGGGACAACGAGGACTGGAACCTATGAAACGGCTGTGGAAGTTGCAGAAAGAAGTCAGCGCCCTGTTACCGCTCATCTGACGGCCTGGGGACTAAGCTGCGATCAGGCGCTTGAGGCCGCCGAAGGGTACTGGGCCGCGGGTGTGACACGTATCCTCGCCCTGCGCGGCGATCGTCCGCGTACAACCCAAATGCCGAAACCATCCGGCTTTGCACATGCGACCGAGTTGGTGGAAGCGCTTCGCAAAATTCACCCCTTCGAAATCACTGTTGCCGCCTACCCTGAGAAACATCCGGAAGCAGAAACGCTTGATGCCGATATTGACCATTTGAAGGAGAAGCTCGAAGCTGGCGCCAGCACGGCATTCTGCCAATTTGTTCTTGATCCGGCTGCCTATGGTCGGTTTTTGGATCGTTGCGCCGATCACGGGATCGATGTGCCAATCATTCCGGGCCTGATGCCGCTGGAGGGCTGGGAGCGTCTACGCGGATTTGCCCGTGCGAATGGAACGAACATACCTAACTGGCTCGACCAGTTGTTTGCTGAAGCGGAGAAGACGCCGGAACTGTCTGCTCATCTTGCTACCGCAGCAACAGTCGAGCAGGCTCGTCGCCTGATCGCCTATGGCGCCCCGGCCATCCACGTCTACTCAATGAACCGCTGGCCCACACCATTGGCCTTGGCCCGGCTGCTCGGGTATGCATCACAATGACGATACCTTTCCCGTGGTGCAGATATTCGCGTTGACGGATTTCGACGCGCTCAGGTCTCATGTAGCAAACCCCAAATCCCCCAGACGACCCACAGTGTTACAATTGGCAACACGAACCAATAGGCCGTTGGACTTCCGAGCGTCCAGCCCTCGGCATCTTTCGCGAAATAAACCGCTGCAAGCGAAACGATGAGCCAGTAGACGGTGATGCCAAACGCTGCAGCCAGCCTGATCCGTCCCCAGTGCCGCCCCAAGAAATGGCCAATCAGCCCAGTGATCAAAAGTGGCGTGTAGACTACCAGATCGCCAAAGGCGAACCCTTTCCAATAGACGACCCCAACCTCGGTCAATTGTTCAGCTGACTTTTGCGTGCCCATTTCAACGCCAAGTTGGCTGGTGGAAACCATCAGATGGGCCAGCGGCCATGTGCTTCGCGCTAAGAGGCGAACACAAGACTGCTTCTGACAAAACGCCAAGCACAAAATTGTACTTGCAAAAAGGGAGCCAATGGTATGGACCCCGCCGCCTTTAATCGGTGACCCTTAGAGGATCAACTTAGGGAAAGGAGAATTACAATGCAGATTGTACAAATTGGTTTGGACTTGGCGAAGACGGTCTTTCAAGTCCACGGTGTTGATGATCAGGGTAATGCGGTTCTGCGAAAGACATTACGGCGAGACGCAGTTCCGCAATTCTTTGCTGGTTTGCCGCCCTGTGTTGTTGGCATGGAGGCCTGTAGTGGGTCGCATTATTGGGCAAAAGTACTTGGTGACCTAGGGCATGAGATCCGCTTGATCTCACCGCAATTTGTGACGCCATATGTGAAGTCCAACAAGAATGACCGGAACGATGCTGAGGCTATTTACGAAGCAATCGGCAGGCCGTCTTTGCGCTTCGTTCCACCGAAATCAGCTGAACAACCCGAGATACAGGCGGTGCATCGTATGCGCCACAGACTGGTGTCAGACCGGACACGTCTAGTAAACCAGATCCGAGGTTTGCTGGCAGAGCATGGCGTGGCGATAGCCCGCGATAACTCGCGCCTCAGTATGCTCTTGGGCAGATTGCGGATGGGGTCGACAAGACCCTTGGGGGCTTGATCTTGGAGCTGGTTCGCGATGTGCGCGAAGAACTCAATGAACTGGATCAACGCATTACCTCCTACAATCAACGCATCCGAGACCTCTTTCGATCCAATGAGATGTGCCAACGCATTAGAAAGATTGATGGGATCGGTCCAATAACAGCAACAGCGCTGGTTGCCGCCGTCGGCGACCGGACGTGCTTCAAAAACGGAATGCAGTTTGCCGCTTGGCTTGGGCTCGTTCCCAAACAGCGATCCAGTGGTGGCAAGTCGCACCTGTTTGGAATCGGCAAACGCGGGGACCGATACTTGCGCACCTTAATGATCCATGGCGCCCGCGCCGTCCTTGGGAAGGCGGGCGGCAAGACCGATGCCAAAAGCCTGTGGATTAGACGGATGCGCGACCGGCGACATCCAAATGTGGTTGCTGTCGCGCTTGCCAACAAGAACGCCAGGATCGTTTGGTCAGTCTTGTCTGGTGACTCAGTCTATCAACCAACCGGCTCTGTAAAGATATAATACCAGCAGACGCTAAAAAGCTAAACCGAGGAGGACAAACCCGGAATATTGCAGCAACTTGGCATGGGATGGTGACAACGGCACGACCCGTCGCTTCTTAAACCTGGTGTGTGGATCGGCACAGCAAAGCTGATGTCTTGGAGCCAATGAGGGAGAAGCACGCGGAAATCCATCGGGGCTCGCGGTGACAATGTATTGGGCCGCTCATAGAAGCCGGATATACATCAGCAATCGTGATCCTGAACCAGACCTATCAAGACCGTTGCAATTAGGCGGGATCCATATTCATCCACACACGGCCCCTAAGTGTGGTGGAATGGGTGGCCATGTCAAACCGTCACTAACTCGCAATGACCAAAACCCTTTCGATAGTCGAGAAGCGAGATGACACTCGGGTCAATGCGAAAGATCGCCAACTCGACATCTTCAGTAGGCACATAGTCCGGGATTTGCGGGAACTTCTTGGACATCATTTGGACAACGCCCTCGAATTCCTTGGGGTCCGTGACCAGAACTGCTTTGCCGCCCATAGAGAGCCCAATGATGTCGCTCCAGCTCTTGTAAGGACGGTTGATGGTTAGCGAGACTTTATTGTTTGCGGCAAGATTCTTGGCCTTTTGGCTATCGGCCGACGTTCCAAAATAGATAGTCAGACCCTCATTCATGAAACTGACCGTGGTTGCTTGAGGAAACCCATCCTCGCGCACGGTTGCGATGGTCATGTCATCGGTGTCATCGATGATAGATATGATTTGATCCTTCAGTTTCTGGTCCACAGCGACACCTCCCAAGCGAGAATTGAAAACTAAAAGAAACAGATCACATAATTGGGTCGTCAATATTGACGTGTATCAATCGCCGTACGCGACAGGTCTATATTGAGGGGCATATCATTTGGTTGAAACGGACTCTCGCGCGACCGGAGAATGGTCACGAAGAATAGAGTCACGGTGAGGCCGATGAATCGACAGAACGAGATTTGCTAAACTTCGGTCTCTTGGATCAGCCGGTGGCCGATGCAATCAAGCTAGACAACGGATTTGGTTCTGTAAGCTTTGCTGATGATTGTCTGGCGAGGCAAACCGACCGAAAAGGTATTGATCCATTCTGATCAGGGCTCACAATTCACCAGCCTTGAGTGGGCATCATTTCAAAAGCACCACAATCTACAATACAGCTTGAGCCGCCAGAGTAATTGCCATGACAACGCGGTAGCCGAGAGTTTCTTTAATCTATTGAAACGAGAGCGCATTCGCCAGCGCCTGTACAAAACCCGAGACGATGTCAGGAGCGACGTCTTCGACTACATCGAATTCTTCTACAACCCAAAACGCAAACAGGCTAGAAACGGCATGTTGTCGCCAGTGGATTTCGATAGGCAGCAAATACTGAACCTACAAGGTGTCTAGGAAACTAGAGGCATTCATGAGCCTGCTAGCCATTTTCCGCCTCACAAGCTATGTGGCGTCGAGTTTTCTCGCGTAACTTTCCATCTAAATCCCACAACGCGACTTGAAGAAACTCCGACAACAGGCGACCGTACGGAATGATCAAACTTGGCGTCTATAGCGTAACTTGGCTGCTGGCCGCCATCGCCTTGTTTTATCTGGCATCCTTTGTTGCCCGTTGGTCCCATCGGCGGTTCGCAGGGAAAGCAAGAGGAAAGGCCAGCCACACAATTCCCCGATCTGGCCCACCGACAGAGCTTGATGAACTTTTCGCTCCACTCATCGGCGTATCGGCTAGCTAGGTAGCGTAGAATGCATCCTGTTTCCCATAGGGGTGGGTTCGTTCCGTCCTGCAAAACTGGAATGGTCCGGTTTGGGTTGAGATCAAAAAAATCATCCGTGTCGGTTCCGCCATACTTGTGCCCAGCATCATGGCGTTCAGATGTAAGACCGAGTTCGCCTATACACCACATCAGTGCCTGAACATTGGACGATGTTCTTCTTCCCCAAACCGTCAACATTCTATTCCCTCCTACCCGATAATAATTGAGAGCAGCGTATCTGGAATCAGGCATAGGGCAAGTTCCGCTTTTTCCGCGCTGCCGTCATTCTCTCTTCGCAAATGCTGCGCAGAGCACGAATGGTCGGAATACGAAAGCTGCATCGCGGCGCAAACCGACCCAATGAATGTCTCCTGTGGGCCGTAGCGGGGGTCGCGCCTATTGAGGCCTAGGTCCGGTTTGTCCGGCGGTTTCAATCGGTCGACACTTCTGCGGCGAAAGCCTGTTTTGAGCCCAAATGTGACATTCAGTTGATGAACTCTCTCTTGTGCCTTGGTGGAAAGCCAATAACAATCACAGAGTATTCTTTGTGGAGGTGATCTTGAAAGACATGCCGATCAGAAGGGGTGACTGGGACGACGAGGAATGCATGGGCGCATTGCTTTCTGTATCATTCGTTGACGATCCCTTCGTTCGTTGGCTGTTGCCTAAGTCACGTGACTTCCTGCTTGACAGCAAAAAGCACCCAAGGCGTGCATATTCAGCCGCGTTCGATGCCGGAACGGTCTATGTCATCGGTGATTTTGCTGGAGCGGCGGTCTGGCTTCCACCCGGTGCAAAAAAGGATCGCTCGGAAGCGATTGCGCAGACTGAAACTTCGGTCGCAACTGAGAGCCAAATTTTCCCACCTGAGTTTCAAGCGTTAGTTTCTCAAAGCGCGGCCTATTGCCCAAGTGATCCGCACTGGTACCTTGGCTTGATTGCCGTGGACCCCGCATATCGCGGGCACGGTGTCGGGACGAAACTCTTGGAATATTGCCTCGCAGTCGTCGATCGCGATGGACTACCTGCTTATCTGGAATCGACTAATAAAGCCAACCGATCCCTCTACCGGCGTTTTGGCTTCCAAGAGTTGGCGGAAGTACGCGTTGGTTTGTCGCCACCTCGTTTTCCTATGTTGCGCCCGGCACGAAAACAAAATGTGTAAAAGTCTGGATGACTTTCCAACAGTACTAGATGAGGGCTACCCTCGAAAATCGGCTTTGTACCCTGTGGTTTCAACTGATCGCCGCAACACATGCTTCAAATTTCTCTGCTGGCGTTTGGTATTGCAAGGTCTTTCGAGGTCGCTCGTTGAGTTG